>DTTI01000047.1 GCA_012964825.1 Candidatus Neomarinimicrobiota bacterium | reverse complement strand
TTCCAATGGCTGAAGCGGAGGAGACAGCGTTCCCCTCAGCCTCTGCCAGAAGTTGAATCTCAGACGCCACCTGAGCAACAGGAAATGCCCGACTGGCTTCGTAACCTCGGCTTAGGTGAGTTGTTTGAAGAGGCTGATAAAAAGGAGAAAGTTGAGGAATTCTTCGAACAGCTGGACGAAGAAGCAGAGGAAACTGTTGAATTAGAGGAGCCTTTACCTCAACCAGAGCAGCCTTCCGTCCAGAGTGAAGGACCTCAGTCCGAACCGCTCTGGAAAAGAGAGCTGAAAGGAAAGCCGCCTCCGGGGTGGAAGAAGATAACCGGCCATTCTGTTCTTAAGTATTTTAAGAGCCCAAAAGACCTACGGGAGCTCATTATCATGCGGGAAATTCTTGGACCGCCCAGAGCGATGCAACGGCACCACTATAGTCCTTTTAATTAAGGATCAAGCAAGGGCGCTTTCCTGGCCTGAATCTTTGATAAACAGGCAGGTTGTCTTAACCTTCGATGTAATGGTGTGCATTTCCCTCACACTGAGTTCATCTGAAATGCCAAATATATTGATGTCCGCTGTTGGCCCATTTTTAAGACCATCTGGAAAAGTTCCGCTCAAGATAAGCTTCTCACAGTCGTGAGGTAATCGTCCACGTCTTGCAATTGCCTCAAGACCTACCTGCGCCTTTGATATATCTTTTTCTTTTTCCACCATTCGCAAAAGCTTCAGATTGCCGTTCCAGTTTTTTTCCAGCTGAATAGCTGTAAGGATAGATAGATTCCTGTTTGGTGATCCACTGCGCAGCCACATATTAATATCTTTCTCTCTTCCAAACCCCCTTTCCGAGGAAAGATTCAAAACAATAATGCCAAGTTCCTCTCTCATTGCCATGGAAATGAGTTGCTCCAGTCTTTCATCTTTATCGGGATTATCACTCATGGAAAGGAACATGACATTGGGGGGCAAAGGCATCCCCTTCAGAGATTGGGTTACCACACTGATGCCGTGAAGGAAGTGATTTGCTTCAATAACAGTTGAGACGGCCAGCAGTCCTTCTTCCCGCAGAGGCTGAATCAGATCTGTCAGTTCGTTTTCAAGTTTTTCTGATTCTTTGTTCGATTCTTCACTCTCCTCCGTCCGTTTGAAAACTTGTTGAACAAGTTGTCCGACCCTGTGGCGCACCCCTTTTTCAAGAATCCTGACACTGAAGATTCGGGCACTACCTCGGGGAAAGATAATGTCGCGAATAAATATAATTCTTTTCCTCCATGCGGTGGGCTCTTCCACGGGGACCATAAGGTTCGGTTTCCACGACTTGGGACTGGAAGGTACGCGGGCACCCATCCTGACGGCCCATTCAGCGATGGCTGTGAAGATGCCCGAACGGACATCACCCCAGGGTGCTTGATGTCCTTGACGAACTAGCCATAGATAGACGCCTATGATAATTACAATAGCACCCCCGGCAAAGAGTGGATTGATGAGAAACATGGCAATGGTACACCATGTAAAACCGATGAAAGGCACAATAATAGGAACCTTAAAAGTGGGACGATAGCTTGAGATGCCCAGCCTTTTTTCAATCAAAACCACTAGGTTTATAGTACCGTAGGTGATGAGAAAGAACATAGTGAGAAGAGGTGCGATGGTGTTCAAATCGCCGAATAAAATACCCAAACCGATGATGACACCAGTGACAAATGTGGCAACGCGGGGTTCGCCGCTTTTACTCTGACTCCCCAGAATTTTTCCAAAGGGGAGAACTTTGTGCTGCCCCAAGGCCATGAGCGTTCTCGGCCCGCCTACTATGCTCCCCAGCGCTGAAGAGAGTGTGGCGCCCAGTATCGCCGCTGCTACAACAGTTCTCCATTTTGACACATCCAGCATTACCATGTAATTGCTCTTAAGCGATTCGGTCGATACGGAAAAATCCATCCAGAACGCAAGGGCCACATAGACCACGAACGAGATGCCGATAGCGCTAAGGATACCCACGGATAAAGACCGCTTAGGGTCTTTCAGATCACCCGACATGGCCGCCCCGGCTTCGATTCCTGTAACGGCGGGGAAAAAGATGGCAAATACTGTCCAGAATGGAACGGACTCGAGAGTACCCCAAAGTGAAATTTGACCTGCCCCGTCTCCCTTGCCCATGAAAAATGAAACCAGTGAGACTGAAATTAGTACCATAATTAGGTATTGAAATTTCATGGCGACCTTGGCACTGATAAGAGCGATGATTAAAAGAAATGCTAGGACAATACCACCAACTTGAAGAGGCGAGTGATGAGGAAAGATAGCCATCCACGCTTCAGTGAAACCGATGATGTACATAGCGCCTCCCAGAGCCTGAGACAAATAAAGGGGAATACCAACAGCACCGCCGATTTCCAGACCTAGGGAGCGGGAGATGATTGCGTAAGAACCACCATGGCCAATCTTGATGTTGGACGCCATGGATGCGATGGCCAGCCCTGTGGTGACGGTGACCAGCTTTGCTAGTAGAATGATGACAAGTGCACCACCGAAGCCGGCGTTACCCACGACCCATCCCAGGCGGAGGTACATGATGGCACCAAGGATTGTTAAAATAGTCGGTGTGAAGACACCTTCAAAGGTGCCGAATCTTTTTGAGGTAGCCATCAGAGGGCGGCTATGAAAGCGGTGTCGGTCAGGTTATCTCCTGAAAAATTTCATCCACTTGATTTGAGAGGTGTTTTTGATTGCCGTTGTTATCGATAACAAAATCGGCCATCTGCACTTTCGACTCCTCCGGTAACTGGAGATCCATCCGCTGCTGGATATCTTCTCTTTTGAGAGTCCCGCGTTGAAGAGCCCGATTCATCCGGGCCCCATACTGAGCCGAAACGACAATGACATAATCCAAGTGCTGATCGAGCCCCGATTCATAGATAAGGGCCGCATCAACGACAAAAAGAGTCACTTCATCTTTTTCCTTTATCTCATCGTATCTCTCATCGATAGTGTTGAAAACGTATGGGTGAATGATGGCATTCAACACTGATTGATTTGCTTCGTTAATAAAAGCAACTCTCGCAAGTTTCTTTGGATTAATGGAGTCGTCCGGATCCATGACGTCAGTGCCGAACTCGTCCCGGAGATCTTCCTGGATTTTCTCGTTTTCAGCAAGAATCTGTTTGGCTTCCTTGTCAGCGTCAAAAACGTAGGCGCCTAACTCTGCCATGCGTTCGCTTGCGGCACTCTTACCGGAGCCGATGCCGCCGGTTATTCCTACCTTCAGCATTAATACCTCTTACTATTGCTAGTTAGATGCTTGTCAATCCTCTCACCTACATCATGGATAGACCCCACACCGTCAACTCGTCTGAGCAGTCCTTCACCTTCGAAATAGTTCACCAGTGGTTCAGTCTGTTCCTCGTAGACATCCAGCCGCTTCTGAATAACCTCTGGTTTGTCATCATTTCGTTGTAACAGTTCACCACCGCAGTCATCGCACTGATCGCTCAATTTCGGCGGTGAGAAAATGAGATTAATAATCTTACCACAAGCTAAACACGTTCTGCGGCTTGATAACCGCTCCACCAGTGTGGCGTTATCTCCCTCAAGAGTAATAACATGATTAATGGATTGTCCCAGTTCCTTTAACAGTCTATTTAAACTTTCCGCCTGAGGTACCGTTCTGGGGAAACCGTCAAAGATGTAGCCACCGGCGGTGTCATCTTCTCTCAAGCGCTCGTTCACCATTACGAGGACAACATCGTCAGGGACGAGCTTTCCCTTATCTATATAACTTTTCGCTAGAGTTCCCAAATCGGTATTTTTGCTGATGGTTGATCTGAACATATCGCCTGTAGAAAGGTGCGCCAAAGAATACCGCTCAGCCAGAAGTTTCGCCTGAGTCCCTTTGCCTATGCCCGGTGGGCCCAGGAAAATCAGTCTCATATTTTTGCCCACTTTATTTTAAACAATGATCCCGGCCAGCGTTGCTGTAAGCCAGGAAGCCAGCGCTCCGGCGATCATCGCCTTCATCCCAATTTTCGCCAAATCTTTTCTTCTTTTCGGTGCAATGCCGCCGATGCCGCCCAGCTGAATCCCGATGGATGCAAAGTTTGCGAACCCACACAACGCATAACTGGCTATGATTGCAGTCCGGTCGGAGATGGCATCTTCAGCCCGAAGCTGGCTGAGATCGCTGTAGGCGATCAGTTCCGTGAGAACGATTTTTTCACCCATGAGTTGCCCGAGAATACCCGCTTCTGACCAGGGTGCACCCATAGCCCAGGCCAGAGGCTGAAAAAACCACCCGAGAATTTGCTGTATGGTCAGATCAACAAGCCCAAGCATTCCGTTTATCATAGCAACAAAAGCGACAAAGGCAACCAGCATGGCGCCTACATTCACAGCAAGTTTTACTCCGTCTGTGGCGCCGCGAGAGAGCGCTTCTATGACGTTGTCGTCTTGTCTCTCAATTTTAATTCGGAGGTCGCCAAGTGTCTCCGACTCTTCTGTTTCCGGGAAGATGATCTTTGCCATTACAAGGGCCGCAGGGGCGCTCATGATGGAAGCGGCCATGAGATGCCCTGCGATTCCGGGAATGTCGCTCAGCATGGCTACGTAGATGGCCATGACGCCGCCGGCTACGGTGGCGAACCCTCCCGTCATCACCGCCATGAGCTCTGACATGGTCATTTGGTTGATAAACGGCCTTATCATAAGGGGCGATTCCGTCTGTCCCACAAAAATATTTGCCGATACACTCAATGTTTCTGAACCGCTTGTCCCCATTGTTTTTTGTACAGCGGCGGCGATCCACCGGATCACCCACTGCATGATGCCAAGATGATATAGCACTGCCATAAGGGAAGAGAAAAAGATAATGGTGGGAAGAATTCTGAATGCAAAGTTCAGGAGCGGACCCTCAACAACACCCGTGCTATATGATTTGAACAGAAGATCGCTGCCGGCATCAGAAAAGCTCAGCAGTTTTTTAAAGATTCTGTCCACCGCAGAGAAGAACGGCTGTCCGATGGGTGTTTTGAGGATAAACAGTGCAAAGAAAAGTTGTAGCCCGAGTCCCCAAAGGACGATCCGTTTCGAAATGGCACCGCGGTTGTTGGACATCCCGTAAGCGATACCGAGCAGAACAACGACACCAATAATTCCTGTAAATCTATCCATTATTTCTTCGGTGGTTCATAACATTGTCGGCAACGTGCTTCGTATTTATCCATTTCACCTATGACAACCTGATCCGTTTCCCGGCTAAGCCTTTGCGTGTAGTTAGCGGGGCTTCCGCAGACCATACAGATGGCCAGAGTCTTGGTGATATATTCGGCTTCTGCCAAAAGACCAGGCACGGGACCGAACGGTTCGCCGCGGAAGTCCTTATCTAGTCCGGCAACGATAACGCGCTTCTTCTGTTCAGCAAGCTTTTTACAAACATCAATAAGTATGCTGTCAAAAAACTGTGCTTCATCGATTCCCACAACTTTATCTTTCGGCGCTTTTTCGATGATCTCTTCCGCCGATTCAACAATTTGAGATTCCATCCGAAGTTCGGAGTGGGAAACGATGTGGTCTTCGCTGAATCTGGTATCTACTTTGGGCTTAAATATACCCACCGCCTGTCTGGCGATCTGAGCCCGGCGAAGGCGCCGGATTAGTTCCTCGGTCTTTCCGCTGAACATACTCCCACATATCACTTCGATCCAGCCTGATTCTTGTGGACTTGGGGTAGGCATTTAATTAACGAAATGATGCGTCATGGGCAGACGCCAAACAGTAGTAATTTTCAGTTGTTCGGCATCTTCTCCTTCAACAGTGCTTGGATTTTTGTTTGGATAAGATCCACAGCCACAGCATTACGGCCCCCTTTGGGTAATATAATATCTGCATATTTCTTGGTTATTTCCACAAATTCTTCATGCATGGGGCGAACCGTATTCATGTATTGTTCAATGACGTCTTCCACAGTTCGGTCTCGTTCTTTGATGTCCCGCTGAAGCCTCCGGATGAACCTGACGTCTGCGTCTGTCTCCACATAAATTTTGATATCCATCAGCTCCCGGAGACGCTCATTGGTAAGTACCATGATCCCTTCCAGTACGATGGTAGGGCGGGGATCCAGCCGATTTGTCTCCCTGGCCCTTGTATGAGTGGAAAAATCATAGACGGGAATTTCAACCGGTTCACCGTTAACCAGGTTTTTCAGATGTTCCGTCAGAAGGTCAAAATCGATGGCTTCCGGGTGGTCAAAATTGGTTTTGGCACGTTCTTTAGATGGCTTATCACTCAAATCCTTGTAATAGGCGTCCTGAGCAATGATGCCAATTTCATCTTCGTCAAAGCCATTCAGGATATTCTCTGAGACAGCCGTTTTACCTGAACCAGTACCGCCACCAATGCCTATGAGGACACTCTTACTCATTTCTCCTGCTTTTTGAAAGAGGAACTAGAATCGGAAACTCCCGGTAACAGATCTATGGTTATAATTAGCGATCTATTTTAAAAATCTCAATATTGATATCGTCCAGACCCTCTTTGTCAAAAGGATATTCCAGTTGATCCTGAATGTTGTACAATGATATCAACATAAATTCGCTGAGCAACACAATAAAATAAGTGATTACAGCAGGGGTATCCAATCCAACCTTGTTTATGATTGTAGGAGTATAGACTAATGGAAAAATATAAATGTAAGCTTCACAATATGCTTTAAGACTAATGGGAGTTCTATGGATATCAATGGCTATCAGGTTATCAATGGACTCATGTACATGCTCCATAAAGCGATAAATCCTTATTCTGAGTCTTTCCGATATAAATTCTTTTTGTTCTTCTGTAAACTCAAACACTCGGTTAACAATTCTATCAAATTGGTCGGTTTCAAAATCATTGCCTTGGAGGTGTGCCATTAAACTGTCACTGATATCAGTAAGAATGCCTGAAACTATGTTTTTATTGGTTTGGTCCATCTTTTTATTACCCATAAAGCAGTAATAAATGGCTTTTAGAGCTCCCCTAAAAAGGCTTAAATGTTCCAGAGCATTTTCTCTTCTTTGAAAAGAACCGCGAATTGTGAATACCAGTGGGAAGATTATAGCTATACTTATTAATGTTAAATCAATATTGTAGATTAATGTGTATTGATAGGAGAAGAGCAAACTAGCCAGTGTAATAACCATCGCTATCAGGGTACGGTGGTTTATTATGCCAAGAAACTTAATCAAGATTATTCCTACCTATTCCCAAGTATTATTTTCAGGGGGAAAATAACTTAAAAGGAAAACTATGATAAAACAAATAACATCATCCATCTGGATTCTGTTTCTTTTGATGGTTCTTGCTGGATTAAATGCTCAGGATGCGGGAGAGAAAGAACTCGAAGAAGTGACAAAGCTTTTCCGGAATGACGAACCCCTTTTAGTCAAGATGAGTTATTCAATCAAGAATGTTAAACGAAATACAAACGATTCCACTTTTATCGATACAAAACTTTCTTATTTAGATGATGAAAGTGAATGGAAAGGAATTCCTGTTGCCATAAGGGCCCGGGGAAATTTCAGGCGAAAGACGTGCTTTTATACCCCCATAAAAATAGAGATAAAAAAATCTGATGCTAAAAAAACGTTATTTAAAGGTAATAAGAAACTGAAATTGGTTCTTCCTTGCTTGAAGGAGCGAGAAAACAATGATAATGTTCTTCAAGAATATCTTGCTTACAAGTTATATGAAGTGATTTCTCCTTATCATTTCAAAACGAGATTACTCAACCTCGATTTTGAAGAAATAAGAGGAAGAAAAACAAAAAGTCACCAACTAAAGGCATTTTTGATAGAAGATGATAATAGAGTTGCTAAAAGAAATGGTGGCAAGGTTGTTGAAAGTTTCATCCATCCATTGGCAATGGATCCATTGGCTTCGGTGCAAAATGCTTTCTTTCAATTTATGATTGGGAATACAGATTTTTCAGTGGCTTACCAACATAACGGGAAACTTCTCTATGCTGATTTCAAGATTATTCCATTGCCTTATGATTTTGATATGTCAGGATTGGTTGATGCAAGCTATGCAGTTGCTAATGAAAAACTCAATATCTCTTATGTAACAGAGAGGAAATACCGAGGTTTCGAGAGAGACCAAAAGGTGTTTGATGAAGTGAGGAATCAATTTTTAGGTAGCAAAGACAAAATGTTAGCTGTAGTAAATGGTCTTGAAGATGATTTTGATGATCGAAGGGAATTTTCAAAAGCGAGGAATTATATTCTAAATTTTTTTGATATACTCGAGAATGATGCCCAGTATAAGTCCTATATTGCAAATCAAGCTAGAGGAAAGTAATAAATTTAGTCTGAATTGCCTTTGGTGAGTGAGCTGTCATCAAAAGCTCTGGGAAGTAAGTTCCCACTTTGAAGTTCTTCCGTTGAGCCGTCGTCTCCTATGATGATGATGGGAACATCACCGCAAAGATCCCATATAAACTGGCGGCAGGCACCGCAAGGACCACCACTCCCTTTGGAAGATATAGCGAGGCGTTTGAAATTTTTGTAACCTTTAGCCACGGCTGAACATATCGCCGCTCTTTCGGCACATATGGTCAAGCCGTAGCTGCTTGATTCAACGTTACAACCTGTTACAATTTTACCTTCATCTGTCTCAACTGCTGCCCCGACGGTATAGTTTGAATAAGGGGCGTGGGCGTATTTTCGCACTTCGATGGCAGCTTTAACAATGGTCTCCATCAGATTGATTTGATCCTTATTCTTCGCAATACCTGAATCAGTCCAAGTCCCGCCAGGAAGCCGCCGATGTGAGCGAACCACGCCACACCACCGGTAGTATCCACCCCAAAGGCTGACAAGCCGTTGGTGAGTTGCATGAGAAACCAGAAACCCAAAACATAGAACGCTGGAATCCTGATTGACGTAAAGTAGAAAAAGAGAAAAAGGAATGTGTGGACTTTTGCGTGGGGGAAAAGAATCATATAGGCGGCGAGGACACCTGCAATGGCGCCGCTGGCACCAACAATGGGGATGATAGAGATGGGGTCCACAAGGGTCTGCACTATGCCAGCTGCAAGACCAGATGCAAGATAGAAGATGGTAAATTTCACGTGACCCAGGATTCCTTCCACATTGTCGGCGAATATCCAGAGGTAGAGCATGTTACCTCCTAGGTGAGTGATACTTCCGTGAAGAAACATGGAAGTGAGAAGCGTCAGGGTGAAGTGACCAAAATCGACAGTCGCCATCTTTGGAATAATGGCAAAGACAGTGGTTAATTCCCTCGGTGCCACCATCTGCAGAAAAAACACAGCCACATTGATGGCCACCAGAGCGTAAGTGACATAAGGGATGAGGACCCTGGGATTGTCAGCGCGGTATGGGAAGAACATTTTATCTAATTCGCCGGAGTGTCACGGGAATCATTGCTCCACGCTAATTTACTGAAAATGTGATTTCTTTTGTGGCCCTGTTTCCTACCTGATCGGTGGCAGTGATCACCAGCTGATACTGGCCCGCATCGAGGAGACCGTTTAATCGATAGCGAACCTCTTTTTTTATGGGATGGTACTCGAAATAGAGACTTTCTCCATCAAGGATCATCTGTATATCCTTATCCCGTCCGATGCCTGCCAAGTCATCTTCAACCTTTCCCGAAATTGTGGTGAAGTCCTTGCTGGAATAGTTGGCATTTGGTCCCGGGGAGAAATCGTGAATGCGGGGAGGTACGGTATCTTCAACTACGGCCACTGCTTCAAAACTGTAAAGTGGCGCTGAAAATAATCGGTCCACTATGGAAAACTTCGATGGTAAGTAAGTCCACCCCTCTTTTTGATCGTAATAGAAAACCCCCTTTTTTTCAGCAGACTCAGATTTTTTCAGCAGAATTTTCACTGTGGCACTGTCTTTCAGCGCTCTGTCAAAAGGCTGGAGCTGATAGACCCGGCTCGTAAAACGTCCTGTTTCCAGGGGTACAGGATTTTCAACAACTTCGATCCAAAAAGCGGTGGTGTCGTAAAAGGTGTGTTCCATGGTTTTGAGAAAGCATTTCCCATCACCGGAAAAAGCAGTGACTGTCTCCGCACCGGTAGAAAGTTCCGGGTTGAGGTGGAACCTCATCTCCCGCACAGCCGAACTGGAGATAGTAAAAGTTGCTTCTTCCTTCCCCGCCAAATCCTGAGGCTTGAGCGGAGAGGAGTGAAAAACACCGGGCCGCACCTGTTTCAAAGGTAGGTTAACCAGTTTGCTTCCTTTGAGAGAGAGGTTTGCTGTCTGTTGGAAATAGCCCCGGGCCGCAACTTCGAGAATCACCGATTTTTCCAGGTGGGAGACAGACAGCTGGAAGGAAGTGGTCATGTGGTCCGCCTCCTCAGCAACAAAGGGAAGATGATATGCTTCACTGACTCCTCCCAAACTGTTAATTCCGATGAATTGAAGGATCCTGTTTTTCGTAAGCTTCTTGGGCAGTTCAACCAAGAGTGCACGGTCTGCTCTTTCTTTCGAAAGAGCGTCTACTTTTACTTCAGGATACCCTTTAGCGTTAAAAGCGTAGCAGACAAAATCGGTGATGGGGAAAGGACTTCCATCAGGACGTATAGCTATGGTGATGGTGGAAGTTGTCTCGGAAAGGATCTCAGCTCTCACACGGGTTGGCGGTGCGAAGTAGAGAGTCCCTTGAATAAGTGACACATTCCGGGCATGATCAAATAGACGCAGTGAGATGGTGTGGTACCCTGGAGAAAGAGTGAGTCTTCCATGACCATTCCCTTTTACAAAATCTGACTTAGCCTCACTACTCATGGTGAAAAGGCGGTAAAAATTGCCGTCATTCAGTCTCCGAAGTGAGTTATCTACAGTCATTTCCGTGAGATGGTTTTTTGTGAAAGAGTAATGGTCAAACTCAAGGCGGAACTGTTCAACATCATCCACAAAGAGGGCACATCCGGTGATGTTGTATTTGATGTTAAAACCTGTGATCTCGTCGATGGCAGACAGCGCCAACCCCACAGTGTTGAATACATGAATTGTGTCAGGTAATTCATACAGTGCGGCGCTCTTCTTGTGAAGAGGGAAGATTTGAGGCAGAGTTCCGCCGTTAATTACTGCATCGATACTGAGGGGAATGAAGGCGAGCCTATCCGGTTTGGGCCTGTGCCTGTCATCCATACCAAAGCCGTTTGTAAATGGGTTGATTGGGCGGTTGAGAGTATCTCGCACTTCAAAATGGAGATGAGGACCGAAGGCGCCGCCCGAATCACCTGAATAGCCGATGAAATCACCCTTGTTCACAAGCATCTCGTTGGCACGGAAATATTTATCTATTTCGTATGACCGGTTACGGCCCTGCTCTACACGGACGATTGCATCAATTAACTCTGTGAATCCGTCTAGATGGGCATAGACCACCGTCTTGTTATCGCTCAGTTTCTGGTAAAGAACCCGCCCGTATCCGTCAGACGAGACCCTTATTCGTTCCACATAGCCATTGTCTATGGCCACCACCTCATGTCCTTTTGTCCCTTGGGTAGATATGTCGAGACCGGCATGGAAACGTCTGGGCCTCGGATCAGCGAAATTAGAGGAGACAACCCTTCCCAGTTTCACCGGCCAGACGTAATCCTGGGCCGTAAGGGTATTTATCAGAGGAAAAGCCGATGCAAGAATAAGGGTGTAGAGTTTCACAGGCTGATAGTGTTGAAAGGTCAATTTAGACAAAGGGCCGAAGGAGTATCAATGAAATTGTCCATAATTTATTTCGCTGGGATTTAATTGATCAATAATTTCAATTTTATAACGAATTCCCCAGACCAAACTAAGTAAAGATTTATTTATGAGCGGTAGTTTGTGTAAACTCCAATAATGTTAGATAAATTTTTGGAGGTAATATGCATTTTTCAAAATTAATCACACTGGGTTTGCTTTGTATCATGCCTACATCAGTTTTTGGGATTGTTGGCTTTGGGATACATGGTTTAAGAGATTTTGCAAAACTGGGAGCATATGAATACACTGATGGGGAAGGCCTTCTTGCCGTTAACCTTAAATCTTATGAGATGGCGGAAAGTCCTGCGGGTATTGGAGGGTATGTTTTTTTTGATTTTGCTGGATGGGCCGTAGAAGCTGAAGGGTCTATTGCAGGAGGACTATATAACTTCAGTTTTGGGAATCAATTTGCTACAATAGATTCAATTGATTTTGTTTGGGGCAGAGCTTCAACTGGAGTTACTGTCAAAAAAGATCTAATGTCTTTTAAAATCCCAATTCTCGCTAAAGCAGCTTTGTCTGCTGGCTTGGGAATGACTAATCATGTTTCAACTCCTAGAGCAAATGTAGATATGGTGAAACAACTGTTGGGGGACGATTTGATTAATACCTCATTCGAACCAACTAATTTAGAGGATCAACTTATTACCTATTTAGATGACAATAAATTGGAAGGAAGTGCATTCCACGCTCAAGTTGGTTTGCGATTTAAAGTGTTAATGTTTGATACACATTTTATTTTTCGCTATAATGTTGGCAAAGATATTTATGCTGGGAAAAGTGGTTTTGCCGAAACGCAGTTAAAAGTAGGTTTTGCATTCTAATTGTTTTCCTGATCTAATATTCTTAAGAAAGGGGCCGAAAAGGGCCCTTTTTCATTTCATTGGAGGGGGTTACCTGGAAAGAGGGGCCACGGACTGGTAGGTCCAGCTATCCAGGTCTTTGGAGACATAATGGCGGCCGTTCTTGGTCATAGCCAGATAGAACGGTTGAGATCCATCTTGGCTGGGCAGTAGCGCCAGCGAAACAAAATCATCCCGGCTGTCGACACGAATGGTTTTCTTGAATGAGTTACCTACGGTGAGCACATTCTTGTTAGCCATTTTGTAGATGTTACCAAGGTTAGTCATGGCAGCGAAACCCACAATGGGAGGGGCAATGCCAAACTGGTAGGACACAACGGCTACAATGGTCTCCCGATTTGCTCCCGGGGAATTATCACGCTTTTTAATTTCTTCTAAAGCACTCCGCAATTTACTCATCAGTTCAGGGTTGACAGACTCTCCGGCAGGTCCTTGTAATCCTTGAGGACCTTGTTTACCAGGGGAACCGTTTTTTCCTGGTGGGCCCGGTTCGCCTTGAGGACCTGGTGGGCCCGGTTCACCCTGTTGTGCTGGACCAGTGCATCCAGCTATTAAGCATATCAATGAGAGTAAAAGAAGTTTTTTCAAAAAGACAGCGAAAGATAGCTTTCGAGTATCGGGAACTTCTGGATCAAGAAGGGCAGAGACCGTGCCCAAGCCATGGCCATGATGATGGAAAGTTCGGCTGAAATGGCTACGATAAAGGCGGTAATAGCATTCCTTAAATGTTTGTACTTATAGGTGTTGATCATACCGAGGGAGTAGACTTGCTTTGCAAACAGATTAGTTGTCTGTTCGCGGTCTTGGGCTATTGAACGGAGATGTCTGGCATAACCGCTGGCACTCTTGTATTGACTTATACCGGCAAAGAAAAGGGGATTTGATTCTTCATCCTGCTCCTTCGATTTTTCAGTATGGACTCTGGGAACAATGACAAGGATAAGGTTTATGATGCTAACCAGAGCCGCGACAAAATACACCATCACAAACAGGAAAATTAACCAGGTCATCTGTACCTTCAAGAAGTGAACGATGAAGAAAACCATAAAGACACCCAAAATGGAGAGCAGTGTAAAAGCTTTCTGATCCGTCCGCATAAGGATTTGATTTTCATTCCCAAGAATCTGGAAAAGTGTAGATAGCTCCCTCTCATAATCTACTTTTTTTACATAACCACGACTCGCAGTCCTTCTGGACTGGGTGGTTTTCTTTTTTACAGGTGCTGCCATGTCATGTTTTTACCTTGAATTTTTGCCGAAAATAGTGGCTTTGTTTCCGCTCGAGCTATCAATTTACACTGCTGTTTCTTCAAGATGCAATCATCGTAAAGGTTCAGCCAGTACCACAGTCTCCACCCATTCGGCCTGTTGGCAGTTGCCCAGTTCTACAGCGGCAAATTTAACAATGTAGATGCCGATTCTGGCCCATCAGTGTTGTGGTAACCAGCTGAAGGATGATCGTATGTACCAAATTCAATTTCTGTCAACCAGGAATTCTTCAATCCGGGCCCGCAGCGAATCCCGGGTCTGACGGTACGGCTCCAGCAGATAATCCTCATCGGACCAGTTCACGAACGGATCAACTATCGACCAGTGAATGCGTTCTACGTCTCCTGGGAAAGTAGGGCACAGTTGATTTGCATTATCACAAACGGTGATGACAATATCCATTCCGGCGCCTAGATAATCATCCACAAGGTCAGAGGTGTGAAGTGAAATATCGATGCCCCATTCCGCCATCACTTTTATGCCGGCAGGGTGAACCCGCATGGGGTGAGTACCGGCGCTGAAAACTTGAAACCGGTCACCGACCATATCTCTCAGAATCCCTTCCGCCATTTGGGAACGACAAGCATTCCCCGTACAAAGAAATAGCACCTTCTTCATAAAGTTTCGTTCAGACAAATTCCTGTGTACTCTAACTTAATGTCAACCTGTAATCAAGACAAAAGTTTTAAGAATAGTAATGATTACTATTTCTATTGTTTTACCGTGATCCCATTATTAAACTCACCAAGCATGAGATACAGCAGACAACGAGAAACCATTCTGCAAACGGTTAAAGTAATGGATCTTCATCCTTCTGCTGATGATGTTTACAGTCGAGTGCGGAAGCGGATGCCTCAGATTAGTTTGGGGACGATCTATCGCAACTTGAATCAACTTGTGGGAATGGGGGAACTGAGTTGTGTGCAGGATGGAAAGATGGTTCGTTACGATTGTGAGACAGGCCGACATCAACACTTCCGTTGTGATGTTTGCGGTATTCTACAGAATGTGGATGTTTCAAACCGAGAAATTATTGATCTTCTAACAAAAAATTCTGGGTTGAAGATCATTGATATTTCTTTGGAGCTCACAGGGACATGCGAAGATTGCATTTGTAAGTCACAATAATCAAAAGGGAGCAATAAGCATGAATGATTTAGGCAAAAAGAGTTTGGCAGAATTAATCGGGACTTTTCTTCTCACATTTATTGGTGGAGCAGCCATCATCAATGGACAGGCCGGACTCATCGGTATAGCACTTGCCCACGGTCTGACGGTAGCTATTGTTATCTCGGCGTTTGGGCACATCTCAGGTGGTCATATCAATCCAGCTGTTACTTTCGGTTTTTTGGTGACTCGCAAGATTGATGTAAAAGAAGGGGGCTTCTATATTGTTTCCCAACTGGTGGGAGCGGTCTTGGCGGCATTTGCACTGAAACAGTTTGTCCCAGGTGCAATGAATGCATCTTTGGGAGGCCAGTCTGTTGCTCCAAGTGTGGATATGGCGGCGGCGGTGGGGATCGAATTCCTACTCACATTTTTTCTTGTTGCCGCCATTTTCGGGACAGCTGTGGATGGGCGAGGTACTTTTAAGTCAATCGCTGGTTTCGGAATAGGATTGGTGGTAACTGTAGATATTCTTGCTGGAGGTCCCCTTACTGGCGCTTCAATGAACCCGGCCAGATCCTTTGGCCCCGCTTTGGTGAGTGGCCAATGGGGTGATCAGCTAGTTTATTGGATAGGGCCGCTTTTTGGAGGTGCGGCAGCGGCGTTACTCTATGACACGATTTTTATGGATAAGTCAGAAGGATAGTAATAAAGATTAGCAGAAATGGTCGGATGGTTTAGTTCTCTCGAACCTGTTATGCAGGCATTCCTTGCCACCATCTTCACGTGGGGCATGACGGCATTGGGCGCTTCGGCCGTTTTTTTCTTTAAGACGGTGAGCCGGAAAATACTGGATACCATGCTCGGCTTCGCTGGTGGCGTCATGATTGCCGCAAGTTACTGGTCACTTCTTCAGCCGGCAATTGAGATGTCCGAGAGTATGGGCGTGCCGTCGTGGCTCCCGCCGGCAGTAGGATTTATGCTGGGCGGTGTGGTGCTATTTATCATGGATAAGATCCTGCCTCACCTTCACATCGGTTATCCAAAAGATACAGCTGAAGGAGTGGAGACCGCGTGGCACAGAACTACCCTACTGGTGCTGGCCATTACACTCCACAACGCACCGGAGGGGTTGGCTGTAGGCGTCGCCTTTGGAGCCTTGGGTGCCGACCTGCCCTCGGCAACACTTGTGGGCGCCATAGCACTTGCTATTGGTATTGGTATCCAAAACTTCCCCGAAGGCTTTGCAGTTGCCATGCCTCTGAGGCGTATGGGTGTTTCGCGATTTAAAAGTTTCTGGTATGGTCAGCTTTCAGCAGTAGTGGAACCGGTTGCTGCTGTGATCGGTGCGGTTATTGTCATTTCTGCACAGGCAATTTTGCCCTACGCGTTGGCCTTCGCTGCCGGTGCCATGATCTTTGTGGTGGTGGAGGAAGTGATCCCCGAATCTCAGTATGCAGGGAATACAGATTTGGCCACCATCGGCGCCATGCTTGGATTTACTATCATGATGACCCTTGATGTGGGACTGGGATAGCCATAGGTATCTCCGCTAATGAACCGGCTTTCCATCATCGGTCTCATATTTCTTGTGCTTTTTTTCTCCGGGTGCGGCCGTTTTTTCCCAGAGGAAACTGAAGCCGATCTCATCTTAGACGGTCCAATAGTAGAGCTCACACTAGCGCAGAAGGCGACGTTCGCCGCCGGCGATGAGGCGTTTGGTGACATATTTTCACCAAAGACGGGGCTCGGCCCTGTGTTTAACATGCCTTCTTGCGCCAGCTGTCACGTCGGTGACGGAAAGGGGCATCCGGCTACAAACCTCACAAGATTCGGAAGAAGGCTAGGTGACGGCTCATTCGATTATATGGAGGATTACGGTGGGCCACAGCTTCAGGACAGATCCATCCCCGGTTATCCGGCGGAGGTGCTTCCTTCGGCGGCCACAGGTGTATCCGTCCGGAGCGCGCCTATCGTTGCAGGAATAGGATTTCTCGAGGCGGTTCCCGACTCCACGCTACTGTCGCTGGCCGATCCCGATGATTCTGATGGGGATGGGATCAGTGGGCGTGTCAATTATGTCACACCACCGGAGTTCTTCTCACCGAAACCGCACCATCTGCCCAACGGCATGAAGTTTTTGGGCAGATTTGGTCGAAAGGCTACCACCATCGATCTGCTTCATCAAACGGCCGGGGCGTATATTGATGATATGGGGATCACTTCGGATTTTTTCACTACCGATCTCCATAACCCCGCCGCTGGCCAGTTCAGTGGTGACGGTGTGGCCGATCCGGAAGTGGGATCGGCAACGGTGTCTAACGTCGTGTTTTATCTTCGAACACTCAAACCGCCGGCGCCCCGCCATGAGGACGATTCAGACGTCTTGGCCGGAAAGGCACTTTTCTCCGAAATTGGTTGCGTGGATTGTCACATTGTTGAGTTGAGGACTGGCGATTCCGACATTGAAGTGTTGTCTAACAAAAAGTTTTATCCGTACACAGATATGCTCCTTCACGATATGGGAGATGAGCTCGCAGACAACTATCCTGAGGGGAGTGCAACGGGATCGGAATGGAGGACCACGCCACTCTGGGGCCTTGGTCTCATTAAGGAGACCCTCGGTGGTGTTCCCTATTACCTCCATGATGGGCGAAACTCGGATCTGAGAGAGGTGATCCGCCTGCATGGTGGCGAAGGTGCCCATAGCAGGGCGAATTTTCAGGAGCTTGCTGAAGAGGCGCAGGTGCAGATCATTAGATTTCTGGAGTCGCTCTGATGCCGAGTCGGCGGGAGTTCATGAAGGCGGCATGCGGTGCCGGTGCTGCCACTCTGTGCGGGGGGCTGTCCTTCACGATCATCGGCTGTTCAACTGTGCCGACAATTACACCGTTTCAAGAGGGTAATGACCTCCGGTTTTCTGAAGAGGCGTTCGCCGATCAAACCTTTGTGATTGTCGAAACAGGATTTCTGAAGTCGCCCATCGCTGTTCACAAAGATGAAGACGGCAGTTATACGGCAGTGCTTTTACGATGTACTCACAAGGCGTGCCGGCCGCAGGTATTTGAGTACTCCCTTGACTGTCCCTGCCATGGAAGCCAGTTCGATTTTGACGGCACCGTGCTGAAAGGTCCAGCAGAAGTCAATCTAAAATCGTTCCCTATTACTAAAGTTGGCGAGGGGAACCTCGTTATTTCGCTGGAACCGTGAAACCGATCAGAATCGTTTTGGTCTGCCTCCTGAGCGGTGCCTTGCTTTCGGCACAAACTGACTCAACACAGCACAGGATATACGATCGCCCCTTCGTCTCCTCCTTTGGTGCCAACGCCGCCATCGGAGGCTACTTTGAGGCAAACAGCAACTACTTTGTGGAAGAGGGTATCACTGAGGGACTCTCATTCGAAGCGAGACGATTCAACATTTTTCTCTACTCAGCCATCTCTGGGAACATCCGTTTTTTCTCCGAGCTTGAGTTCGAACACGGCACGGAGGAGATCGCGTTGGAGACAGCCATTCTCGACATGACATTTGATCCCCTTCTCAATTTCAGGATGGGCGTCCTGTTGCCGCCCCTGGGACGCTTCAATGTTGAGCACGACAGCCCCAAGTACAACATCATCGATCGCCCCCTCGTCTCAACTCAGATCATTCCTGCGACGCTCTCTGAAATGGGGATGGGTTTCTTCGGCCAGCGGTATCTCAATCGCCGGTATCGCCTCGGCTACGAAATCTACATGGTAAACGGTCTTGGAGATGGCATCGTGGCCAACGAAGACGCCGCGACGCGCATCTCAGGCGGTAAGTCCATGGAGATCTTGGAAGAGGATAACAACGGCGTACCTTCATTCACGGGACGACTGAAGGTGGAGAACCGCTCTTTCGGTGAGGTGGGCTTTTCCTACTATGGGGGCGTATATAACTCTTATCAGATGGAGGGGATGATGGTGGACGAAAAGCGAAACCTCCGCATCATCGCCACAGATTATGATCTCAAGATCAAGCGCTTCCACTTGAGAAGTGAGTTTGTTTCCGCCACTGTGGATGTACCGGAAGGATTGGATGAACTGTTCGGACAAGAGCAGTGGGGTGTCTATACGGAGATCAACTTTGATTATCTCCGAGGCCGAATTTTCGGTTTCGACAATTCCAGGATGATCGCCACAGTGCGGCTTGAAAAGGTAGACTTAAATGTGGGCAAGTTTGAATCGACGAAGACAAACATCGGCGATGAGACGGTAAGATTAACTATAGCTAACAGTTTCCGACCGGTGGAAAACGCTGTGCTCAAGATCGTCTATCAATACAATTGGATGAGAGACTTCACCGATAATCTTGTCCGGACTGCGGGCGTCCAATTCGGTGTGGCCGCTTATTTTTAGCCACAATGGCGCAGAGACACAAAGAGTTTTCGGATACAAGCATGCGAGATAAATGTGTTTAACTTTATCTGTGAGCCTAAGTACCTCTGCGGCAAATAATTGATGAGCACTCTTTCTATAAAGACAAATGAGCGCGTCGACCTTGTGGATATTTCCTCACAAGTGGCGAACGAGGTTAAAACAAGTGGCGTCACCACCGGCACGGTCACCGTCTATGTTCCCCACACGACGTGCGGCGTCACCATCAATGAAAGCGCTGATCCAGATGTGGCCCGGGATATTAAGATGCATCTTGCCAAACTGGTTCCACAGGATGGTGGTTTCAAACATTACGAGGGGAATTCCGACAGTCACATCAAGACCAGCATGATCGGTTCATCGGAGAACATTTTTATCGAAGATGGGAAACTTGTTCTGGGAACATGGCAAGGAATTTTTCTCTGCGACTTCGATGGACCCCGAACAAGAAAAGTTTATATCAAGATTGTTGAGGGATAGGCCCTAAGCAGTCTCTTTCTGACTGTTCCAAATCTCATCCATCTCCGTTAAACTAGTTTCTTCAAGATTTGTCCCACGTTGTTTCAGTTCTTTCTCCACTGCCTGAAACCGTCTGGTGAATTTCTGATTCCCCTTTCTCAGAGCATCTTCTGCTGAGACGTTGAGAAATCGGCACAGATTGACAAGGGCAAAAAAGAGGTCACCCACTTCTTCTTCGATGTGTTTTCTTACTCCAGTTGATTCTGCGTCTTTCAGTTCTTCCAGTTCTTCGTGAACTTTATTCCACACCTGGTCCGTCTCTTTCCAGTCGAAGCCAACGTAGGCAGCCTTTTCTTGCAATCGCTGAGCTCTGACGAGAGCGGGGAGTGTGACGGGGACCCCATCCAGTCTTGATTCCCGGTTCTTTTCCGCCTGTTTGGCCGCTTCCCAGTTTTGCTTAGCGTGGAAAGGACCGTCCGCCTTCTTGTCTCCAAACACGTGAGGATGGCGCCGTACCAGTTTCTTACTGACCTGATCAATCACTTTTTCGAGCTTGAATTCACTATCCTGTTCGGCGATGTCCGCCTGAAATAGGACATGAAGAAGCATATCGCCAAGCTCTTCAGAGAGAGCTCCCCAGTTTTCACTGTCTACAGCTTCCATAACCTCATAGGCTTCTTCCAGAAAATAAGGAAGTAGGGAGTCGTGTGTCTGTTCCCGATCCCACGGGCATCCATCATCGCTACGGAGTGTTTTTACAATTCTCACAAGTTTTTCAAATCGCTCACCGTTATTCATCCGGTGTCTCCTCTTTTGAAATTTCGATTTTCAGAATTCTGTTACCTTCCATGGTTCGAACTTGAAATCTATAACTGTCATGTGTAATGGATGTACCCACCAGTGGAATGTCTCCGAACTCAGAGAAGAAGAATCCGCCCAGCGTGTCGAATTCACGTTCCTTCTCAAAAGAGATGGGAAGTTCGTCTTCCAGGTCATTAATGGGGATCCTGGCATCCACAAGCCAGCTGTCATTTCTCGTTGAGAAGATCATGGGTATCTCCTTGTCGAACTCATCACGAATCTCACCCACTACCTCTTCCACAATATCCTCCACGGTCACCAAACCCGCAGTTCCGCCGTACTCGTCCACAACAATGGCAATATTGTCTCGTCGGCGCTGGAAATCTTTAAGGAGCAAATCGATCTGCTTCGATTCCGGTACAAAGTACGGTTCTCTGCAGAGCGAGATTATGTCGGGATCTTTGCTGGTACTGTTCATTCGCGAAAGGACGTCTTTGGCATATAGAATTCCCTCGATGGAATCGAGATTACCGTTGTACACGGGGAACTTTGAGAACTTCGTTTCTTTGATAGTTTTGATGGCTTCTTCAAGAGCTACTTCGCGATCAATACCCACTACATCAATTCTTGGTACCATGATTTCCCGAACGGTAGTGTCCCCGTAGTCAAATACTGACTTGATCATTTCACTTTCTTCCTGCTCAATGGAGCCGCTCTCGGCACCTAGGTCGGCCAGAGTCATCAGTTCGTCCTCCGAGTCGAAAAGGGACTCTCTCTTGAAAGGCAGGATTATTGCCAGGAGATGGGTAAAGCCGTAGAGTGGGATTGCTATGGGATATAGGATAAGCGAAAGTATCCGGATGGGCAACGAAACTGTTTTGGCGAAACGCTCGGAATTCCGAATCGCCATTATTTTCGGTGTGATCTCGCTGAGCAACAAAATCGTAAGTGTGATAACTACTGTCTCCACAACCATGAGAAGGGCCACATTCACGTCGAGCTTTACCGCGATGTCGGCGGTGATGAGTGCTGCAAGGATCGCCATGACGGTATTCACGATTGTGTTACCAGTGAGGAGAGTAATGAGGAGGTGCCTTGGATTCTCAAGTAGCGCTAACGTTCGCCGGTTCTGTTGGCCGGAAAGTCTCGTTCTCTTCAGAGAAAAGTAGGCTGCCTCGGCTCCTGAAAAGAGTGCCGACAGGGCGAGAAGGACCAGAAAAAGGACAATCTTCTCCAGGATCACTGTATCAGGATTTGTTTGAGAGCAAATTCCTTAAGTAGTCGGTCTTCTTCTTCCTTCATAGAGGCCTTTTGTTTTTCCGTCTTGTCGTTGCGGCCCAACAGATGAAGGCATCCGTGACAGACAAGTCTTGCAAGCTCCCGCTCCAGCGGTTCGCTGAATTTTGTGCAGTTTTCGGCGGCCCTTTTTGGCGAGATGTAAACCTCGCCTTCAAACGGCTCACCGCTTTTATCCAATCGAAAGGCGATGACGTCCGTGTAAACGTCTTTATTGAAATAGTGATTCTTCAGCTCTCTCAGCAGCTCATCATGTGCAAAGATGACAGTTAACTGACCATCTGACTGACCCCCACGAGAGAGTATGTTTTGAGCGAGTGATTTTACAGGAGCTGGGTCGATCTCATACTCATCATCGACCACTTCAACATCTATGGAGATCATTTAGAGACGTTTTCTTCCTGCAGTTCCTCCTTCTGATCGGGATATTCGATCCTCAGGTGGTAAATGCCACGGAAAACAGACATCATACCATGTCGGCCATCTACGTCACCCTTTATTCTTCTCAGATCACTCATTGTTAGAGGACATTCATCCAGTTGCTCCTCTTTCAATTTCTTTTCAATGATCTTGTCCGCCATAGATTCAATTTTGTTGAGGGTTGGGTTTTTGAGGGATCTGACCGCCGCCTCTACAGCTTCGCAGATCATAAGGAGCCCTGTCTCTTTGGTATTGGGTTTTGGACCGGGATATCTGAAATCTTCCTCGCTTAATGTTCCCGCTTCTTCGCTCTGTTGATCCAGGGCTTTGTTATAGAAGTAATCGATACGCGATGTACCGTGGTGCATGGGGATAAAGTCGGCTACGGCTGGAGGCAGGCGATATTCATTTCCAAGCTTTATACCATCTTTCACGTGACCTACGATGATCTTGGATGAAAGTGACGGTGTAAGAGAGTCGTGCGGATTTTCACCTCCGAACTGGTTTTCAATGAAGTATTCAGGTCGCGTCAGTTTGCCGATATCGTGATAGTAAGCCCCGACCCGAGAGAGCAGAGGGTTGGCCTCCACAGCATTAGCGCACGACTCGGCCAGATTCCCAACAACGACGCTATGATTGAAAGTACCGTTAGCCTCTTGGGAGAGTTTCTTGAGAAGGGGATGGTTAAAATCAGTAAGTTCCAGGAGAGTCAAATCGGAAGTGACTCCGAAAATCATTTCAAACAGTGCGCTGATGCCGTATGTAATAAAAGGTGCCAGTACACCGCTGATGGTCATGTAGAGCATATTGTTTCCGATGTCTGTCCAGTGGAGTCGTTTGATGATACCAATGGCCACAAGGGTGACGGTGCCGCTAATAATGATGAAAAGAATGGCCGTAAACAGTTGAGCTCTTGTTCTCAGCTGCCTCACAGCGTAGATGGCTGCCATGCTGGTAAAGAGCGCGATGATAGCAAAATCCAGTTTGCCTCCAATGATGAATGACACAAGTACCGCCAGCGCCACAGAAGCAGTCATAGCAAGTCTACCATCGAACAGGACTGTCAGAACCATGGCGCCCACTGTGAACGGGATGAGATATTCAGAAAAATCGAATGTGAGAACAAATAGATGAGACAGCGCCACAATGAGTAAAAATAGAGTGCTGAACAGGAGGAGGATATTGTTCTTATAGAAAAGATCGGGCCGATATGTTCTCATAGAAGCGAAAAAGAGTGAAAGAATGGCAGTCACAAGAATGAACCGGCCGAGCCACGGGAGCACAGCAGCCAAACCTCTTTCAGCCCGTTCCTGTTGTTCAATGGCGTGTTGATAAGAATGCAATTTCAGCAGTGTTTCAGAAGTGACACGTGTATTGGCATCAATGATTCGCTCATTTTGCATGATAATTCCCTGATAGCGAGGAACCCTTGCCGTAGCGATATTCTGTCGTTGCTCAGTCAATTCTCTGTCAAAGATCACATTTGGTTTCAAGAAATCCACAATGATCTTGTAGCCGATGTTCCGGAGCAATTCATTCTCAGGAAAAGCGTCAGTTACCTCTTTTTTCGCTTCAGTCCAAGCCTCTTCGAGGTCGTTAAAATCTGTCTTGGCCATGATTTCAGAAATATCTTTCGATGCCACAGCAATCTCGTTGCTTTCTATCTCATCTTTCGTTATGTCAAATATCCCTACAGCCCATCTATTTCTGGCGATGTTTAAGATCGTCATTGTCAGTGAATCGAGGTAGATCTCTTCTCCGTCCTCATGCTCCATGGAGATGAATTGATTCCACTCCGGGTCGTTCAGGTCAAAAGGATATTTCCCGGTGAATTCTTCCTCCAGCACGGAAAGGGCAGCGCTGTCGGTGACAGCTCGAGTCTTAATTTTTTCCTCCTCCTCGCCATACCGTTTCTCCCAAAGAAGTTGAAGTGTTTCCTGATAAGATGACCTCGCTTTAGACAAATGAGTTATGGCGACCATGAACTGCTCAATCTCTGTTGACTGAGTTTCCACAATTTCCTGCCGGCGCTCGAACCGAAATGCCTCTATCCTGATGGCTTCCGAAAGGTCATTTTCCAATTGTTGTTCTTGTTTAAGGATGGGAAAATTGAATTCGGCAACAATTTCCTCTCGGGTCACGTCACCCAGTTCATAGTTGTACTCCAAGGCTTTGCCGCTGGGGAAGAAGAAGGAGACGGCCACAACAAGACCTACCAAGATCAGGATGCGGTTGATGACCGTCCTTTTTTCCTCTCTGGATTTTTTTCTTGTTCGTCTCAGGTGGAGAGGAGACATAACGACTGAAAGTTAAACAGAAATGGTGGTATCAAGGGATTTAAGGATTTCCCGGAGAATAACGATCTTTTGGATCTCACTGGTTCCTTCGCCGATAGTGAGCACCTTGGCATCCCGGAAAAACCGCTCGGCGGGATATTCTTTTATGTATCCGTAACCACCGAAAACTTGAATCGCTTCTGTAGTTGTTTTCATGGCTGTTTCGGAGGCGAACAGTTTTGCCATGGCAGCTTCCTTAACAACATTGTGTCCTTCATCGTACTTCTTAGCCGCCTGGTAAACAAGCAACTTCGACGCTTCAATCTCAGTGGCCATATCGGCTAATTTGAACCCGACGGATTGAAACCTATGGATAGGTTTGCCAAAAGCTTCTCTCTCGTGAGAATAATTTAGAGCGGCTGTGTATGCTCCTTCCGCCGTTCCGCAGGAGAGGGCGCCCACAGAAATCCGGCCTCCCACCAGCGTCTTCAGGAATGTCCTAAAACCATCAACCGGCTCGCCAAGGCGCTGTTCATCAGGAAGCCGGAGGTCTTCAAAGAAAATTTGCCGCGTGTCGGAGGCGTTCCATCCCATCTTCTTTTCCTTCGGCCCGATCCTTAGGCCCGGATTGTCAGTTTCTATAATAAAAGCGCCAATCCCCTGTTTTTCATCATCCTCAATTACTCTTGCAGTAATTGAAAGGACACCTGCTACACCGGCATTTGTGGTGAAAACTTTGCCTCCGTTGATGATCCATTCATCGCCTTCCTTCACTGCAGTCGTCTTGGTAGCAGCCGCATCGCTACCGGCGCTTGCTTCAGTCAGGCCGAATGCTCCAATCATTTTCCCGGAAGCGAGGGGAGGTATGTATTTCCGTTTTTGCTTTTCACTGCCAACAAGGTATATGGGTGTCATTCCGAGGGATGTGTGCGCAGCCATGGTAATAGCAGTTGAGGCACACACCCTAGCTATCTCATAGACAGCTGTTGTGTAACTCACATAGTCCATACCGGCGCCGCCATACTCTTCCGGGAATGGAACACCCATGAGACCCAGCTCTCCCATTTTTGCGATGATTTCAGCAGGAAACTCTCCCTTCTCATCCAATTCGGCGGCAATGGGAGCAATCTCATTTGCTGTGAAATCGCGAACCATTTCGCGGATCATCCGCTGTTCTTTAGAAAGGAAAAAATCGATCACGGTAATCTGGTGGTCTTAAGTAAGAACTGAATCTATTACTGTTCAGCTTCCGTTACCAACGAATAGCTGCCGAACCCCAGGTGAATCCGGCACCAAATGCGGCAAGTATAATGTTGTCATCGGCACCGAATTTGCCTTTGCTGAGAGCCTCCGACATGGCGATGGGAATAGAAGCGGCTGTGGTATTGCCAAATCTTTGAATATTGCTGTAAACCTTGTCCATACCGATTCCCATACGTTTTGCAACTGCCTGGCTTATCCGCAAGTTGGCCTGATGGGGAATTATGAGTGCCACATCCTCCATGGAAAGGTTGTTATGATCAAGTGCCTCCTGAATGACCTCAGGAAACCGGGTGACGGCACCCCTGAACACTTCGCGTCCGTTCATAGAAGGTGTGTGCAAATCTTTATCAATTAAATCCTTACTCATAAACGGATTGTAGTTACTTCCGGGCGCCGGTAGCCACAGGTCTTTCAAATGTGCACCGTCGGAGTGGAGATGTGTGGAAAGCACACCGCCCTCATCATCACTTGGCTGGAGCAAAACTGCGCCTGCACCATCGCCGAAAAGGACAGCCATATCCCTGTGCTCTGTATCGAATTTGAGGGCAACACTTTGAACTTCAGCACCAATGAGAAGAACTGTTTTATGTGCACCTGTGCGAACGAACTGATCAGCCACGGAGAGACCGTAAATGAACCCTGAACAAGCCGCCCGAAGATCGAAAGCACCTATATTTTTCATCCCCATCTTTTCCTGGATTTGTACCGCGCTGCCCGGGAAAAAATAATCTGATGAAATAGTACAGAAGATAATCAATTCCACATCTTCAGGTTTCACTTGTGCCATCTCTAAAGCACTTCGTGCCGCTTCCACGCCGAGATCTGAAGCGGAGATATCGCCGTCTACATGGTGTCTTTTCTTAATGCCACTTCTTTCGGTGATCCACTCATCAGTGGTATCCATCAGTTTTTCCAGATCAGCGTTGGTTACCACCCGTTCGGGTACGGCATGGCCAACACCTTTGATTTTTGATCTGATCATGTCGGTTCTACTTAATGTCTCTGATATTCAACTGTATTGATGTTGTTCCTTGCCACTCATTTTTTTCCACAACATAGGCGATGTCAATGAATTTTCCCGTAATCAGTTTCTCATAATGCTTGCCCATGTTGAATCCTATGGCATCGTAACTTGTTTCACCTTGTTTCGCGCGAAATTTGATGTGATCACCATTCCCTACGAGTCGTGGATTTCCGGCGGGAGTTACATGCCTTGTGATGAATTTAGGAGTCATATTTCCGGGGCCAAAAGGTGCAAGCTTTTCCAGGAAATCCATGAACCTGCTGTCAATGAGATTTAAGTCCATTTCTCCCTCAATGTCAAGTGAGTTTACGAGATCGTCATCGGCAAGAGTCTTACCGGCAAGGGTAGAAAATTGTGACCGGAAATCATCCAAATTTTCCCGGTTAATTGTGAGGCCGGCTGCCATGGGATGCCCTCCGTAGTCGTCCAGTAATTCCCTGCATTCGGTCAGGTTTTCATAAAGATCGAATCCCTTAACACTCCTGGCGGACCCTTTACCTGTGCCATTGGATAAGGATATAATAACGGCAGGACGGTGATACGTTTCTTTAATCTTGGATGCCACAATTCCGATGACACCCTCGTGCCAATTGTCATCCCACAAGACGATGGCCTTCTCTTTCTCCAGGTCGACTTCGGCGTTGACCTTCATGATGGCTTCATTCACCATGGACTGCTGAATGTCCTGCCGCTGGCGGTTCTCCTCGTGCAGTTCCTGTGCCAGTTTCAGGGATTCAGACAAGTTTTCTGTACTCATAAGTTGTACAGCCCTAATGGCATCACCCAGTCGACCGGCGGCGTTAATTCTGGGCGCAACAAAAAAAAGGAGCCTGCCGACAGTCAGTTCCTTTTCCCCAAGGCCGCTTACTTCCAGTAATGCCCGGAGGCCGGGTCTTTTTGTATTTGTCAAGCTTTTCAGACCGTGCTTTACAATTATCCTATTCTCATCCGTCAGTGGTACAATATCCGCAGCCGTCCCAAGTGTGATGAGATCGATATATTGATGGGCTAGATCATCATCCAGCTCAAGTAGTTGCGATACGGCCTGAATCAGTTTAAAGACAACAGCACCACCGCAAAGACCTTTGAATGGATATGAACAGTCGGACTGTTTCGGGTTCAGGATAGCGGTAGCCTCAGGAAGATTTTCATCAGGCATGTGGTGATCGGTGATGATCACTTCCAGGTTTTGATCGTTGGCGTAAGCCACTTCATCTGTGGCATTGATCCCGCAGTCGCAACTGATGAGCAGGTCAGCGCCCCAGTCTTTGGCGACATCGATGCCCTCTCTGGATAGACCGTACCCCTCCTTCATCCGGTCGGGGATGTACACTTTGGCATCACACTCTAATGATGTGAGGAAAAGAAAGAGGGCTGACGATCCGGTGGTACCGTCTACATCATAATCGCCGAAAATGAAAATCCGGCCACCGCTCTTTACTTTTTCCGCCACCATTCCGGCAGCGATATCCATATTTTTCATGAGAAAGGGGTCGTGGAGATGAGAAAGTTTTGGGTCGAAAAACGACCTTGATGATTCCAGTGATTCAATATCTCTATTCGCCAGAACGCGGGCGATAATCTCGGATGTCTTGAACTCTTTAACTAGGTGGAAGACGAGGGAGGGGTCGGGAGCCTTAATCTTCCAGGTGGCCATAATTAGGTAGAGGAACAATTTTATCAGAGCCGGTCTATAAGCCGAATTCTGTATCCCGAAGAATCGAGACTGTGATCATTCACCTGGTCCCGGCCTCGCGGTCGGGATCTTGCGACCAACCCGAGAGTCATAGTGAGGCGGACCACCTCATGCTCTCCTACTTGGTCTTGCACCGGATGGGGTTTACAAAGCTCCCGGTGTTTCCACCGGGACTGGTGGTCTTTTACACCACCGTTTCACCTGTATCCCGAACACGGGATAGTCTGCTCTCTGTTGCACTTTCCGTGCCCCGGGACAGAAGTACCGGAACCCCTCCCGTTAGGAGGCATCCTGTCCTGTGGTGTTCGGACTTTCCTCCCCGCCCGCCGGCAGGCAGACAAGGTAACCACACGACCGGCTCTGATATCAAATAGCAATTAAAAGTTAGGAAAGAACTTCAGCTTCTTCCCAATAGAGAATTCTTCGGCAACTGTTGCATTGTTTCATAGTGTCGCCGCTTCGAATTTCCGCTTCGAGCTGAGAAGGAATCCGGGAATGACAGCCGCCACAGGCGTGATTCACTACAGGTACCACTGCCACACCTTCCCTTGCGCCGCGAACCCGATCGTATAACGTCAGGTTCTGTTGATCAATGTTTGTGACTACCTTTTCCCGGCACTTAGAAAGTTCAGTGTATTCCTCTTCAGTCTCAGAAATATGACTCTCAAGCTCTTTTTTCTGAGTTCCAAGCTCTTGGGACATCTCTTCATTCTTGGACTTATCAGTTTCGAGTTGTTCAGTAAGCTGGTCTTTTTCCTCGCTCAATTCCAGTTCCCACATTTCCTCCTTATCGAGCTCCACCTTAAGAAAGTCAATCTCAGCCATGAGAGCGTCATATTCTCTGTTGGTCTTTACGAGATAGAGCTGATCCTGAAGCTGGTCAATCTTGTCTTTTCGTTGTTGCTCGAGAGTCTGCATTTTCCTGATCTCAATTTCAATTTCAGTGAGTTTTGACTCCGCCGAGATGATGGTTGCTTCCAGCTCTGACATGATGGTGGTCAGTTCTTTAACTTTCATGGGTAGATCGCCTTGGAGCTCCTCAATCTCCATGATGGCGGTGTCAATTCCCTGAAGCTTGATCAACTGTTCAAGTAGACTCATACTGTTACTCATACGTGAATAAAAAACGCACCTGAAAGTGCGAAAAGAACAATCTTTGATTGAGAGCTTGTAAACCGAAGTTTTTGCCAAGCTCTATCACGCTAGGTAGGCTGGACCTCGAAGGTTCGACAGCCTGTTTTGAATATGAAAGGACAGATTAGCAGCAGGTTTGTTTTTGCGCTCAACATTTGTGGGTTCGGCAGGATTTGAACCTACGGCCTCTGCGATGTGAGCGCAGCGCTCTGACCAACTGAGCTACGAACCCAAGATTGACTCTTGGATTGTCCCTATCGAGGGAGGCAAATTTAACCGTTGTCAACGCGTGAAACAAGAGAGTGAAACTGTGACCTTTATCTCACTTGACAAGTTTGAAATTGTCAACGATCTCCTGGTCATAAAATGGGAGAACGGGGAGGAGTCATACATCTCTTTCGAAACACTCAGGAACAACTGTCCCTGTGCCGAATGTTCTGGCGAAACAGACGCCCTAGGCAATCTGTATGTGGGATCAGGGAAGCCAAAGAGAGAAGCCGGCCAAAATCTTCTGCGTGTAAAACCGGTGGGTTACTATGCCCTCCAGCTTACATGGGGGGACGGCCACGATTCAGGGATCTACCGTTTTGAACTCCTTAAAGAGCTTGGCGATTTGTCCGGCTAATTCGGCCTCGTGTCCAGGCCCGCATCCCTGTAGATAATCACAATCTTCATCATCTCAGGGAAAAGTTCCCAGTCTTGAGGTTCATACATGACGTGAACCCAGCGGTTGTTGGCGAATTTCCATGAGGATGAAACAAAATTGGTTTTTCTGTACCGCACGCCAATTTCCGTCTCTTCTAGCAAATTCTGAGGGCCGTATTTATTTTTTAGCCGATTCAGGATTTCCTCCAGAGAGATCCTGTGTGCCTCCATATTTTCACTGTCCGGGCGCTGGTGATCCCATCTGAGAAAAATCTCCTCCTCAACGGCGAAAAGACCTGACTCATTCCCAATAAACAACCTCAACTGGTCTGTGTTCCGATTTTTATCAACCTTGGCGTTTCTTGTTGAAAAAATGAGATAGCCTTTGCGTTCAACTTCAGTAACGGCTGAATCACTCATAGACTCCACCGCCGCCACAACCTCGTCTCGGTTCATTCCAAATTTGAGAGAATAAATTTCTTCTAGGGAACGCAGACCCTGCGAATGTTGGGTTGCTGTCAGTAGGATACAGAGTATGATGGAGGAACGCAACTGAGTGGGCCCACCAGGATTTGAACCTGGAACCTACGCATTATGAGTGCGGTGCTCTAACCGTTGAGCTATGGGCCCGTAAGGGTCTAAAATTAGTGTCGGAAGACCCCTCTTAGCGAGGGGTTTTTCGTCTGTGGTTGACTCTGTCCCATTCTCTATGTAGCTTGTACTCTTAAGCACTCTTAGGAGTGATGATTCACAG
>DTTI01000046.1 GCA_012964825.1 Candidatus Neomarinimicrobiota bacterium | reverse complement strand
TTCCGCTGGTCTTTGGATTTGTTTGAAAAGCTGAAGAAGTTTATCATGAGCGAGATTGGTCATGCCTGAGAAGTTGATCAGAACATTTATTGCTATAGATACACCGGAAACGGTCAGCGAGGTTGCACTCTTGCTTAAATCCTCCGTAAAAGCGAATCAGAAAGCTGTGAAGTGGGTGAGAAAGGAAAACATTCATATCACGCTCAGATTTATCGGTCCCACGGCACCGGGAGAGGTGGACAAAATTAACCGTTTACTTCGCGAAATTTCCGGGCAAAATAGCGATCTTTCTCTAACTGTCTCTGGCACAGGTTGTTTTCCAAAAAAAGAGCGGCCACGGATTCTTTGGCTTGGTGTTAATGGTGATGTGGCCGAATTAAAATTACTGGTTGAAATGATCACAAGTGAAATGGATCAGCTAGGTTATCCTCAAGAAGAGCACAACTATTCTTCACATATTACAATAGGGAGGATACGCTATCCTCAAAAAGTGACGCCAGACATAACAGATTTTTTAACCGCTCAATATGAACCCGTCTTGTGGAATGTCCCCAAGATTATCCTTTACCAGAGTGAACTTCTCCCGAGCGGCGCCCTTTACTCAATATTGGGAACACACAGCCTTAAACCAAGGTGAGATAAATTCATAATCTGTTCAGTTATCGATATATTCAAAGGGTCAAATCAGGAGATCAAAGAGCACATCTTTGGCTTTTAATGATAATTCAGTAAAAGCTGGGAGAGTAGGAGAATCGATTAGATGAGTGCAAAAGAAGTCAGCAAGAAAGATAAGGCGCTGGATCTGGCATTAGTTCAGATCGACAAAAAGTTCGGGAAAGGTTCTGTTATGCGTCTTGGGGAAAAGGGAGTTATAGCATCAGTGGAAGGCATCCCAACGGGTGCCATTTCGCTTGATTCGGCTCTCGGAATCGGCGGAGTCCCGCGAGGACGAGTCACAGAGATTTTCGGACCAGAAGCATCAGGAAAAACGACACTAGCGCTTCATATCCTAGCTGAAGCGCAAAAGCTAGGCGGTTATGGCATTTTTATTGATGCTGAACACGCCATGGATCCCATCTATGCTGAAAAGCTTGGAGTGAACATTACTGACCTGTTGGTATCTCAGCCAGATACGGGTGAACAGGCGTTGGAGATCTGTGATACACTCGTTCGGAGCGGCGCCGTAGATGTGGTGATCATCGATTCAGTGGCGGCGCTGGTGCCTCGTGTGGAATTGGAAGGGGAAATGGGAGATAGCTACGTGGGGCTTCAGGCCAGACTCATGTCTCAGGCTTTGCGGAAGCTTACCGGTTCCGTTTCCAAATCCAATACAGCAGTTATTTTTGTCAATCAGATCCGGGAGAAGATCGGGGTTATGTTTGGCAATCCTGAAACGACACCAGGTGGTCGCGCTCTCAAGTTTTATACATCTGTGAGATTGGATATTCGTCGTATCGGTGCTATCAAAGAAGGTGATACAAGCGTAGGGAATCGCGTCCGGGTAAAAGTGGTAAAAAACAAGTGTGCTCCGCCATTTCGGCAGACTGAGTTCGATATTATGTACGGTGAGGGTATCTCATATGAAGGCGACCTTCTCGACCTAGCCGTAACAGCTGATATTGTAGACAAATCAGGTGCTTGGTATTCCTACGGTGGTGATCGGATAGGCCAGGGAAGGGAGAATGCCAAGATGTATCTTAAAGAGTATGCCGATACATGTGAAAAAATTGAGCACGAGGTGAAAGGTTTCCTCGGTGTGGAAGCAGCCAAAGCCGAGACCACAGAGGAAACATAAGATTCTTAATTAGTGCCTCAAATCACCGCCATTAAGGTCAACAAAAAACGGCCGGACAGGCGTTCCATTTTTGTTGACGGTCAATTTGCCTTCAGTGTTTCTGAAGGCATTTTTTTTCTGAACGATATTCAAGAAGGAGCAGAAATATCTAATAAACAAATCAAGGAACTGACAACGGCAGATGAATTTGATAAGGCGAAACATGCTGCCGTGAATCTGTTAAGCTACCGACAGCGGAGTATAAAAGAGATTACCAATAGGCTTGTCCATAAAGGCTGGGATAAGGGTCTGGCGGGTCGGGTAACAGAGGAGTTGGTTGAGAAGGGATATCTGAACGACGAAGAATTCGCCGCCGTATTTGCCCGGGACAGGGTAAAGAACAAATGCCTCGGGCCTATAGCTTTGAAAAGTGAACTGATCAAAACGGGTATCGCTCAAAAAATTATAGAGCATACCCTTGATGTAACTTATTCAAAATACCCAGCGGATAAACTGATCCTGAATCTAATGAAAAAGCGTGGAATTGACCCAAATAAGGCGCTGAACAAAAAGGAAAAACAGAGCTTCGTCAACCTGTTAAAGCGAAAGGGATTTACGTGGGATCAGATGGAGCCGGTAGTTAGAAACTTGAAAGTTAAGACGGTCAATTGACTGAAAACGTTTCTTTCGGTTGAACATCGAGTTCGCCGATCTGCTGAGCCATGGTTTCGCACACTTTGTCTCTGACAGACTTTCCGGCCAGTTTGATGGCGTTAGAGACAGCTTTTGCGTTGGATCGCCCGTGAGCAATAATGACCATTTTCTCAAATCCTAAAAGCGGGGCGCCGCCGTATTCAGCGTAATCCGTTACTTCCCGGATTCGTCTCAACCCCTTTCGTAGGAAAAAAAGGCCTAGTTTCCAACTGAACTTTGCTCGGAACGCTATTTCTCCAAGTTGGCCGGCAGCCATGGCAGCCCCTTCTAGTGTTTTGATAACAATGTTGCCCACGAAGCCGTCGGTTACGATAACATCCACATTTCCTCGGAGAATGTCTTTACCTTCAATATTGCCAAAAAAATTTAGGGATGGTACTTTTTTTAGCATGTGGTATGCAGTCTGCATTTTTTCGCTCCCTTTAGTTTCTTCTTCACCTATATTCAACAAAGCTGCTTTCGGCGACACCACCCCCCGCACATTGGCAACGTATGAGGAACCCATTATAGCAAACTGCACAAGCTCCATCGCGGAGGATTTTACATTAGCACCCACATCCACCATGAGTGCTAAGTGGTCATCGTGCTTGAACTCGTTGAGTGTGGGGTAGACAGTAGCGATTGCTGTCCGTTTGATGCCGGGTATCTTTGAAAGTTTTTTTGCGGCCGAAAGGACCACCGATCCGGTGCTTCCAGCTGAAACGAGAGCATCTGCATCCCCTTTGGACACCAATGAAGCAGCGATGAGAATGGAGGCATTTGGTTTGTTTACAACAGCTTTTTTCGGTGATTCATCCATTAATATGGAATCAGGAGTATGAATAATCTTCAGACTGTCAGAAGGGTACTCGTGGTGTTTCAGTTCATCTTTTATGGCATATTCATCCCCAACGAGAAGAATTCGGACAGGGTTGGCCTTGGAAGCAAGCACAGCTCCTTGTACAATTTTCTGGGGTGCGTGGTCTCCACCCATGGCATCTACAGCGATTGAGATCATATGTATTTTTTGCAGGTCATGTCACATTATTTTTCTCTTGGGTAGATGGTTAACTACAAATCTAACGAAAAGAAACATAAACGAGTTAATCCTAATGGTCTATTATCTCCATCGTTTTCCACCTCATCCCATCAGCGTAAATTAACTAATTCGATTGCACACCACCGGTGGCTATGAAAGCATCTGAAATCAGAAATCAATTCTTTGACTTTTTTAAGGAAAAAGGTCACGCCTATGTCCGGAGCGCGCCCTTGGTGTCGAAGGATGATCCCACACTGCTATTTATTAATGCCGGAATGAATCAGTTCAAGAACATTTTTCTGGGAAAAGAAAAACCGAAGCATTTACGGGTAGTTAACAGTCAGAAGTGTATCCGTGTCAGCGGTAAACACAACGATCTGGATGAGGTGGGCTACGATACTTTTCATCACACTTTTTTTGAGATGTTGGGAAACTGGTCTTTTGGTGATTATTACAAGGCTGAAGCTATTCAATGGGCCTGGGAGCTTCTCACCGATGTTTGGGGACTGGAGAAAGATCGTCTTTGGGCCACTGTTTACGATGACGACGATGAAGCCGATAAACTTTGGAAAAAGGTTACAGATATTGCCCCGGATCGGGTGTTACGTTTTGGGAAGAAGGACAATTTCTGGGAGATGGGTGATTCAGGGCCTTGCGGACCCTGCTCCGAGATACACTACTATGTTGGGAAAGATCCGTCCAAACAGTCTGAAAAAGGCATAAACGTCTCTGATCAGTACTGGGAGTTATGGAACCTTGTTTTCATACAGAATAACCGACTTTCTGATGGTACCTTGAATGAATTGCCGAAAAAGCATGTAGACACCGGTGCCGGCCTGGAAAGAATAGCCGCGGTGTTACAGGGCAAAACGAGCAACTACGACACTGACCTTTTCCAATCTATTATCGGAGTTCAGGAGAAAAATCTGGGTGTGAAATATGAGGACGATCTGGTAGGTCACCGTGCTATCGCTGATCATATTCGGATGCTTTCTTTCTCCATAGCAGATGGTGTACTTCCTTCCAACGAGGGACGTGGCTATGTTGCAAGGCGCATATTGCGGCGGGCCGCACGGTTTGGTCACAGTATGGGAAAAGAAGACCCCTTTTTGTCCAATCTGGTGGAGACGGTAGTGGAACTCATGGGAGATGTCTATCCCGAGCTCGTTGAAAAGCAGTCCCATGTGGAAAAAGTTATCAAGGCAGAAGAGATAGGTTTTAATGAAACATTGGACCGAGGGCTGGAACAGTTCGATAAAATCGTCACTGACTTGTCCGGGAAAACGATTTCGGGAGAAGCCGTCTTTAAGCTTTACGATACATTCGGTTTTCCTGTGGATCTGACAGAGCAGATGGCTCGAGAAAAAAGGCTTTCTGTTGATATAAAAGGATTTGATAAGGCCATGGAAGAACAGCGGAAAAAGTCTCGGAGCGTAGGGAAGTTCAAACTTGACGTCTCCGATAAGGACTGGACGACTGTAACAGAAGGAGATGATTCAGAATTCCTCGGTTACAGCGGTCTCTCATCTGAATCAACTATTCGCAAGTATCACTGTTCCAAGGGTACCGTATTGATTGTGCTCGATAAGACGCCATTCTACAGCGAACAGGGGGGGCAGGTTGGCGATACGGGCAACTTGTCTGGAAACGGCTTCACGATTCGGGTAACGGACACGGTGAAGGAGGGAGCCAGTCATATCCATGTTGGTGAATTTGAGAAGGGTGATAGCATAAACGGGGAAACCGTCACCGCCCAGGTGGATGACGAACGGCGGGAGAAGATAAAAAAGAACCATACCGCTACCCATCTCCTTCACAAAGCGCTGAAAAATGTACTTGGTGATCATGTACAGCAGGCGGGCTCTTTTGTCCATTCTGATTATCTTCGGTTTGATTTAACGCACTATCAGAAAATCACTTTCGAAGGACTCCGACAAATCGAAGAGATGGTTAATGATGAGATCCAAAAAAATACACCGCTGGACATCACCGTGAAGGATTATAATAAGGCCAAAGATGAAGGAGCAGAGGCCATCTTTGAGGAGAAATATGCAGATAAAGTGCGGGTGATTACAATCGGTGAATTTTCTAAAGAGCTATGTGGCGGCACTCATGTTGGGAGAACGGGCGATATTGGTTTATTCAAAATTACAGAAGAGTCGTCTCTCTCCTCCGGCGTTCGCCGAATCATGGCAGTGACAGGGCCCGGAGCAATCAATTGTGTGTTGAACGGTTTTGAGTCGCTGGAGACTATAAAAGCTCTCCTTAACTGCTCAATTGAGGAGGTAGAGCAAAAGGTAGAAACCCTCATGGTTCAGCGGAAAAAGTTGGAGAAAGAACTGAAGAAACAGCGCTCCTCGACCGGTGAAGATGATTTAACTGCGGTCGTCGAATCTGCGCGGTCGGTTGGTGAGAAGAAAGTTGTTGTTTCCCGTGTGGAGGCCGAAGATATGGACCACCTCAAATCATTAGGTGATCAGTTAAGGATACTTCTGAAAAGTGGCGTCGGTGTTCTTGGGACAGTTTTTGATGATAAACCTTGCATTGCTTGCGTTGTAACTGATGATCTAGTGAAATTAGGGGTTAAGGCAACTGATTTTGTGAAGCAAGTGGGGAAAGAGCTGGGCGGTGGCGGTGGCGGAAAACCGCATTTTGCCACTGCGGGAGGAAAAGATCCGGCGAAATTGGATGGTGCTTTGAAAGCAGCTGAAAAAATGATAACTGCCAAACTCTGAGATAATAATCTTTTTTTATAGATGAAATTAATATGTATTAACAGGATTGACGGAAAAATGGTTGTTTTTCTTATGAGGTATAACAAGATCATGGAAACACTTAAGGAGTGATTGCATAAAAGTTGATGAATGACGATATCAGTATAGCGTTATGGAATTTGGAGAAAACGAACAATGACTGAGAGAATTGTAATAAAGACAGAAAATGCTCCTCACGCTGTCGGTACATACAGCCAGGGAATTTCGACGGGTGAAATTATTTTTACTGCCGGACAGATTCCCCTGGACCCTTCCACAGGAGAGGTAGTCGAAGGCGATTTCAAGGCCCGCGCACGACGCGTTTTGCAGAATATAAACGGAATTTTGGAAGCTTCCGGATCGTCCATTTCAAACAGCGTGAAGCTTACCGTTTTTCTCACAGATCTTTCCCGGTTCGCTGAGCTGAATGAGGTTTTCCTCGAATTTTTTAGCGAAAATCCACCGGCCCGCTCCGCACTGGAAGTCTCGAAATTGCCACTGGGGGTTGATGTGGAAATCGAATGTATAGCCATTAAGGGGAGTTAATGAGAATACTCTTTGTTATAAATCCACAGGCGGGAAGGGGAACTACCCTGAAACTGCTGCCTCAACTAGAGAAACTTCTCCTGGAGAAAGAAGTGGATCATGAGATCCGGTGGACTGAAGGTCCAGGAGATGCTACCCACTTCACTAAAGAGATTAAGGCAGATTACGATTTAGTTACCGTTATTGGTGGCGATGGTACTATGAATGAAGTCCTAAACGGCCTTGTTGGTGGTGAAACTCCTATGGCGGTCATTCCCATAGGTACCGGAAACGATTTTGTGCGTAGCGCTAAACTTCCCATGAAGTTGGAAGCTGCTTTGGATAATATCTTGAATGGAAAACCGAGAATGGTTGATTTGGGTCTCTATAACAGCGAGCGATATTTCGTGAACGTTCTTGGTATTGGTTTTGATGCCTATGCAAACATACAGAGTCGTAAGATAAAAAGACTTAAAGGCAAAATTGTTTACTTGGTGGCTATTTTTAAGACGCTTCGACATTGGAGTGCCGTTCCTATGAGAATTGAACTGGATGATCAGACTATAGATGATCACTCTTATCTTACCTGCATTGCTAACGGCTGGTCTGTTGGTGGTGGCCTCAGCCTTGCTCCAGATGCTCAGCTGGAAGACGGGTTCTTTGATGTGTGTCATGTATCTGATATTAGCTCCATGAAGATCGTATGGAACTTTCCCAAACTAATCAACGGTAAAATAAATGATTTGGAAGAAGTAACAATTCTTCGTTCCAAGAAAGTGAAGGTAACCAGCGAAGAACCATTACCCATGCACCTTGACGGTGAAATCATCGAAGGTAATAATAAAGTTTTTGAAGTTGAAATGATTCCTGGCGGTTTCACTATCTGGGACGGAGGCATGGGGCAGACTCAGTGAAGCAATTTGCTTTATTTATAATGCTATTGACGGCTTCTGCATCAGCGCAGGACTCAACATCTGTGGTGATAAAATCACCGCGCAGGGCATTGACCTATTCACTTATTTCCGGAGGTGGTCAACTGTATAACGGAAAAAAGATTAAAGCGGCACTAATATTTGGAACCCAACTCTGGATGCTATACCAGTTCCAGGCCAATCGTTCTGCTTACAATTCATGGGAGGATGGTTCTTACGCGGAATCGAGGGAATATTATCGAGATAATCGAAACAAGTATGCGTGGTACAGTGCTTTTGTGTACATCTACAATCTGGCTGATGCACTGGTGGACAGTCATCTGTCCGATTTTGATGAAAATGATGAAAAGTTTGACGAGACTGAGAACTAAATGAAGGGAACTGAATAATGGCCGACAAACGCGAACGCTGGGGATCTAAAATTGGATTTATCCTGGCCGCATCAGGTTCGGCGGTCGGCATTGGTAATATTTGGAAATATCCCCATATGGCTGGGCAAAATGGCGGTGCGGCATTTACTCTTGTATACCTGGCATGTATTCTTATTGTTGGTTTATCGATCGTTATTGCCGAATTCGTGATAGGGCGTAAAACACAACTGAGTCCTGTTGGTGCTTTTGAGAAGTTAGCACCTGGCTCGAGTTGGAAATACGTTGGTTACCTTGGTGTAGCTTCGGCCTTTGTTATTCTTTCGTTCTATGGTGTAGTTGGTGGATGGATAATAAAATATATTGTTGTTTCCATAACCGGTGGATTCAATGAGTTAGCTGGCAATCCTGATGTTGCTGGAAATGTGTTCAATACTTTTACTAGCGCTACTTGGAGCCCTATAATTTATCAGGTTTTATTTATGGGCTTTTGTATCTGGGTTATTGTGAACGGAGTAAAGGGGGGGATTGAAAAATGGTCAACAATTATGATGCCACTCATTGTGGTTCTTCTATTTGTACTTGCAATCCGTGGAATAACGCTTCCGGGTGGTATGAAAGGGATTTCCTTTTTATTTAACCCTCGTTTTGAGGATCTGACTGCTTCTTCCATTGTTCTGGCATTAGGGCACTCATTTTTTACTGTTAGCCTCGGTATGGGAACCATGATGACTTATGGCAGTTATCTGGATAAAAAACAAAATTTATTGAATTCAGCCTTGTGGGTGCTCTTTTTGGATACAGCTATTGCTATGTTAGCTGGTGTAGCCATCTTCACAACGGTGTTTGCTCTTGGAGCAAATCCCGCTGAAGGCCCAGGTTTGATCTTTGTTGTTTTGCCATCCGTGTTTCCACAATTAGCTGCCGGCACATTATGGGGAACACTGTTCTTTGTTTTACTTTTCATGGCTGCCCTCACATCGGCAATCTCAATTC
>DTTI01000045.1 GCA_012964825.1 Candidatus Neomarinimicrobiota bacterium | reverse complement strand
TGTATGTGCGCGTTTTGAGTTCGCCATCTCGCCAAGCGTTAAAGTTATACGGCGTCCTCGAAAAGATGATAGGTACACGGCCCTCTGTTTGCGGGCGAAAGACATCGGTTGCTAGACGCACCCCGTCACGCATGGGCACCATGATTTTCTGATCGATCACGGCGATGGATTCAAGCTGTTTAAGAATGTCGTCCTGCGCAAGGACCGGAAGAACAAGAGCGCAGCACATTATACTAACCATCAACGTTAAAAAACTATGCATGTGCTTCATATTAGCCTCCTTTTATTACAAGAAAGGTCTGAATCTCAAATGACTCCTGAGTACTCACCAAGCTCATCAAAATCAATAGCGGTCAGATAGCACAGCCTTTCCATCGTTATCTTTATCCGTTCCGAAATACCCAGTCATTACTTCGTGCTTGTTGTAGGTTGAAAGCTTACCACTGCCATAACCGGGAGCAGTCCCAAGATAGGATGTCTTTTTACCATCAGAGTTGGAGGTTTCAAGAAAACCAATCCCACCCCACAAAAAGCTTTGGAGACATAGGCTTGGGTCACACCTATTTTTCAGAGCAGCTGTTCATCCTTGAATTTGAAATATAATTCGCGCCCAACCCAGGCATCGGTGGCAGCATAGGTTATCTGTTTAATGGACAGTTCCTTTGCGCTCCAATTTGTCGTGGATGCCTGTTTCGATATCCTGAAACCTAAAAAGAGTGCCGTCAACCCCCGAAGGCCGTGGTGCGGTACGTCAGCCCGCCGGGCCGCTGTACCCAGATCTATCACTGCTTCAGGGTTAAAGGGGGATAGCTGCATCAAATCCGCCAGATCGCGATGAAGGCCAACGCCGCATTTGATAATATCCGGGTTCGACAGGATACGCAATATACTTTCGCAGAGCCCAACTTTATTTAACTGAAAAATATAAACAGCATCATGTCCCGCCAGCTGAAGAATTGACGGCAAATAAGCCTCGTCTTGACGGAAGGCAGGGCGCGTCTCGGTGTCAAATCCAATGACATTTTCTTTAAGCAGAGCATCGATGGCACGATTGGCATTATTTAAAGAAGCAGCCACGTGAATCGGTCCGTCATACCTGCGCAGGGGAAGATCGTTAATTTCTTGTTTGGTCAGTTTTTGGTAAGTGAACTGCATGGGTTCGGGGTTCGGTTTGAGTTTTCGCCTGCCACCTGGGATGTCTCGCTGGTTCCCTGCCCACCGACGGGAGGCCGGCACAGCCTAACCCCCCGTCACTTACCAAGTTGAGATTGGGAAAGTGGTTGAGAAAGCTGATGTAGAAACATAATGGGGAAATTACCTCTCTGTAGTCAAACTAAGGAGAGATAGCGGTAAAGTCAATCAGGAGATAGTCGAAAAACAAAAAAACGCTAATGGGTGTTAATCAATTGTCATCGCACAGCGAAACCCAAAATCATTAAACTGTTTCTCAGGGGAAAGACTGCTTCGTGCTGCACAGCGGGCAAAGCGGATGAGGTGCCGCCATGAGCCACCTCGCGCTACGCGTCTATGTCCATTCTGGGGACCTGTGGGGTTCCGATTTGGTGAGTCCTTATAGTAAACACGGCTATACCAATCTGCACACCATTCATGGACACCTTCTGACATATTGTAGAGACCGTAGCCATTCGGACCTTCAGTACCAATGGAGAAATGGATGGTATTCCGTCCTCCCAAGTGATCTGCCGGAAGATTGTTTCCCCAAGGGAACACATTTTTTACTAATCCCCCGCGCGCTGCTTTTTCGCGTTCTGCTTCCGTTGGTAGACGATAATTTTTTCCGGTCAACTCACTTAACCAATCGCAGTACACAATAGCATCGTACCAACTTGTAGCAACTACCGGTTGATCCGGATCCTGAAATTTCGATTCCCTCCAAAATGGTGGTGGTGGGTAACCCAACATTTTTATGAAGATTGCATATTCGCGGTTTGTCACTGGGTATTTAGCAACGGAGTACGAATCCAACCATACACTATGAATTGGGGTTTCATTTATTATGCCATTTTTACTTCCCATGAAAAAATTTCCTTCGGGAATTTTGATAATTTCCGGTTCAATGAATTTTATTTTTTTCATAGTTAGAGGTAAATCTACCCTTCATCAAGCAAACAAAAACCCACCCTACTGGGTAAGCCTAATCACTACTTATATCAAAATTCTCCCGAATTGATTATCCCGACTGAAGTGCTGCTTTCATCCCGACCGTCCCCCCGTCACTTCCCAGGTTGAGATTTGGAAAGTCTATGACCTTCTTTCACTGTATTTGACATAGGCTCTAGGCTTTTGGATGAGTAGGCGTAATTCCCCTCCGTCAT
>DTTI01000044.1 GCA_012964825.1 Candidatus Neomarinimicrobiota bacterium | reverse complement strand
GATCTGGCCATCCTTCAAGAGCATGACATCAGTCTTCACAAGGTGCGATTCTGGTGGCTGGCCATCGCCGTTATACCGCTCATAATGCTGATTGCCGCTACCGGTGTTGTAGATATTCTCCAGGCTGCACTTATAGGGACAGTGATTCTTCTGCTGGTAGGCGCCATCACCCCGCAGGAGGCTTATCAGTCAGTAAACTGGTCTGTAATAGTAATGATAGCGGCTTTCATCCCTGTTGGTATTGCCATGGAGCGGTCTGGCGCTGCCCATATCCTCGGCTCCTCCATCACCACTTTCGGCAATATGTTCGATTCGGACATGGCTCCCAGGGCAGCTATGTCTTCCCTTTTTTTTGTGGCAGCAGTGATTACGTCCATCATGTCCAATAATACAGCTGCCATTGTTCTCGTTCCTGTGGCCTTTTCTGTTGCCGGCCAGATGGGCGTAGACGTGAGGCCGTTCATTTTTGCAGTGGCCTTTGGTGCTTCCACATCTTTCATCACACCTATTGGTTACACGACAAATCTCATGGTGTATGGTCCCGGTCAGTACCGGTTCTCTGATTTTATAAAAGTGGGGACACCCCTGAACATTCTTTTCTGGATTTTGGCAACATTTCTCATTCCCGTCTTTTGGCCCTTCTGAAGATTCCTTAACTTCGATACCACAGGGGATCAGATTGGCCAAACTTTCACCATCCTTACTGTCAGCTGACTTTTCAAACCTTTCCCACGCACTGGATCAGTGCAAGGCAGGGGGCACCTCCATGGTCCACATCGATGTTATGGACGGCCACTTTGTCCCAAATATTACCATGGGGCCTGTGGTAGTAGAGGGGGTTCGGCGGTCCACTGATCAGGTTCTGGATGTGCACCTTATGATCGAGAACCCTGACCGCTACATCGCCGATTTTGCCAAAGCCGGCTCAGATATGATTACCGTTCACATTGAGACATGCCTGAAAGTTCAGGAAGTGTTCCAGCAGATCCGGGACGAAGGGGTCAAGCCGGGTATTACTCTCCGCCCCAGCACGGATCTGGAAACGATCGAGGATACGCTGAATGAAGTGGATCTGGTACTGGTGATGTCGGTTGAGCCTGGCTTCAGCGGACAGGCTTTTATTCCCGAAATGATGGACCGCATTTCCAAAGTCCGTGAATGGGTTGATAAGATGGGGAAGACCCGGCCCGAAATTTCTGTGGATGGTGATGTGAAACTCCACAATGCCAGAGAAGTGATTTCGGCTGGTGCTAATATTGTGGTCTCAGGCTCCGGTGTTTTTGGCACGTCCGATCCGGTAGATACCATGAAGGAATTCGCCGCCCTTACTTGAAATAATGAAGATCCACCTCGCCACAGACCACGCCGGCCTTGAACTGAAGAACGCTATCGGAAAATATCTGTCCCAAAAAGGTCATGACATCACCGACCACGGTGCCAATGAATACGATGCCGAAGATGACTATCCCGATTTTATTTTCCCCTGCGCCGAGGCGGTGGGGGCTGATCCGGAGAGCCGGGGTATTATTTTAGGCGGATCTGGCCAGGGGGAGGCCATGACGGCCAACCGTGTCAAAGGTGTCCGGGCTGTTGTCTATTACGGATCAGAGCGGGACATTCCCAGGCTCTCTCGTGAGCACAACAATGCGAATATTCTCTCCCTTGGAGCCCGCTTTATATCAGAAGAAGAGATCTATGATATAATTGACCAGTGGCTGGCGGAGGCCTTCGCCGGCGGTCGCCACAAAAGGCGCATAGACAAACTGGACAGATAACAGATTCCTGTTCACTAGAGACACTTATTAACTGAGACAAAGTTTCCTATTCATCAGTGTCCTTGCACTTTGACGCTTGGAAGCAGAGATTGTCACCTCCTGCTGGGATGTGGCCCGTCTTGTCAAGAATACCGTCTAGCCTCACATTTCCTATGGTGGGGCCATCTCTGGTCATGGTTACCAGTGTAACGTGGTCGAAGGCCATGTCATTGTTTTCGCCTTGTGCTCCTCCTGTCGTCCCAAGCATAATGTAATCCCGCCCATTCTTTACAGTGTGAGAATAGGTGTGGAAGTGGCCGTTGAATAGTGTATAGGGGCGGTTGGACAAGGCAGATTCAATGGCTGAAAATTCAGGCTCATCATCTCTCAACCAAACCGGCTTATGTATGAACAAGAATGTCCAGTCTACATCAGGGTAATCGGCGATGGCTTTAAGAAAATATTCAGACTGTTCTTTTCCAATTTCACCGGTTCGCCTTTCAGGCATTTTTATGTATTCCATTGCCTGGGCTTGTTCTGGTTCGACCCTGTCTCTCGCTTCCAGGTATGCGGCACGGGCCAGATAGATCTCCCGCATCCGCTCATCTGAATAGTCTTCACTGTCCAGGGCCAGGAACAGCACGTTCCTGTAGACAAAGTGGTAATACCGGGCGCCGTACCGTTCGGTCCAGACATCTCGCATGGTTTGGTTTGTCAGATCGTGATTACCTCCCACATAAAATACAGGAGCCATAGCTTGAGAGGCCCTTTCATCGAAGGAACCCCATTCCTGTCGTAATGTTTCCCTGTTTTCAGTACCCCCATTGATGAGGTCTCCTACACTGAGGATAAGTTCAGGACGCAGGAGAGAGAGCTGTGCCACCGCAATTTCGAACACCTTCTCACGCTCACCACCGTTCAGATCTGAAAATATGGCAAAAGTGAACTTATCCTCTACATTGTCAAACCGATTATGCGTCCACGGTGTTGGCCTGTTATTGAAACTGTGCTGGAAAGCGGGTGGGACCGTTCCTGAGCAACCCATAAGCAACAGCAGCGCAGCTACAAATATTGTCTTATGAAATGCAATAGTCCTGGTATTCATAAAGCGTATCTCCTATTTGATGTAAATCACCACTGCAGAAAGGTTTTTCAGATATCCAGCTGAATAAGTTTGATGCGCCCGGTTTTGCCGCTCTTGATGGAGACTCGGGACTTGGTCACTTTAAACTGTTTGGCGATCAGCTCAATCACGGCTCTGTTGGCCTTGCTGTCTTTGGGTGGTGCTTTCACTTCCGCAAGCCAGGTGCCATTCTGGAACTGTCTTAGACTGTTCTCCCGAGCGTTAGGTTTTACCTTGATCAGAAGTTTTTTCACCTCACTCATTTCTTAGCAGTTTTTCAGCGGTGCCTAAATCTTCCGGAGCATTCATATTGAAAAATTGTTTCTCAGGCATAGACACCTTATTGCATTTTACAGTCTTGACAAAGTGATAAAGGCTGAGTTGGCCATTCGAAATGAAAGCCTCAACGGTCTCAGCAAGTCTACGGTGATAAAAGGCGCAAGTCACTTGAAGGTGGGCATCAGACTCGGGAGCTATGATATCTTTTTCACTGTCCCGGTTCTCCCAGATTTTCTCAAGGAGACTTGCTGTAATAAGGGGCAGATCGCAGGAGAGCAGCAGATTCCATTCGTGAACGCTGTTTTTCAGTAAAGTATAGAGCCCCAGGATGGGCGCTTGGCCTTCCAGCTCATCTTTATGAAACGGCTTGTCTAAATCAGCCGGTTTCTCCTTGCCGATGACAATTCTCTCTTCGAACCTTCCGCACACTTGCCACAGCCGGTCCAGCACAGTCTCACCGCCGACCTTGACTTTCCATTTGGGTGAACCGAACCGGCGGCTCTGGCCGCCAATGAGGATACCGGCTGTGGCTGGGATCAGGGGGGACATTTCTTCAACAGGTAAAATACGAAAGAGGTACCATCTATCCCTTGCTCTCATTATCACTTGACTCAATATAAGAAAAGTGTTATATATCAATCATTGCATGGAATAATTTTGGGGAACTTAGATATGAATAATTCTCTTTCTGTAGAATTCTTCCAGCAGGCTTCGCATGTAATCAAGGCTTTGGGACATCCTCAGCGCCTGAAGATCATTGAATTTCTGGACACGAGGGAGAAGTCCGTGGGTCAGATCCAGGAACATCTGAATGTTTCTCAGCCTCTTGCGTCACAGCATCTACGCTATATGCATAGCCGGGGAATTGTGAAATACCGACGGCAGGGGACCACATATTACTATTCCATTGCCTCCCAGTTCATATTCAAGATATTGGACTGTGTCTCTGAGTGTCAACATAAAGTTGAAGCGGGAGAGTGGGAACTGGGCATGTTTGAAACTGAAGAAAAGGGGAGGTAATATGTCAAATTATCAAGAAGATTATTTACTGGACTGCTCTGGATTGAACTGTCCATTGCCGGTTCTGAAAACAAAAAAGGCCATGGATGGACTCAACACAGGAGAGGTGCTTAAAATGATTTCAAGTGATCCCGGATCAGTGAATGATCTAACCGCTTGGGTCAAAAGGACTGGCAACGAGTTGCTGAAATCAGTCGCGAAGGATGGTCAATTCACTTTTTTCCTAAAAAAATCTTAAGAAAAGGAGGACAGAACAATGAGTGAAACTACTGACAAACAAAAAAGAATGGCACTCATCGCCTCCAAAGGAACATTGGACTGGGCGTATCCGCCGTTCATTCTCGCTTCCACAGCGGCTGCCATGGAGATGAAGGTGGGCGTATTCTTCACCTTTTACGGTTTGACACTGCTTAAAAAAAACCTGAAACCCAAAGTAGCGCCTCACGCTAACCCTGCAATGCCCATGAAGATGCCGTTTGGTTCTGACGGATTCCAGCAGATAGAGTGGCCAATGCCTAATATTCTATATGGGGAACGTGCCTGGCTTCGAAACTGTGGCAACCTCTCTCATGAAGCAGACCTTTAAAAAGAAAGGTGTGGCCACCATCGAAGAACTACGGGACATATACCTGGAAAGTGATGTTAACTTATCGGTTGCCAAATGACCATGGATGTATTCGGTTTCAGCAATGATGACTTTATTGATGGTGTGGACATTGGCGGTGCAGCAACTTTTCTTGAATTTGTCTGTGAAGCGGATATCCAGCTTTTTATTTGATGTCCAGGTCCTACGTTTATTCTTCTGAAGACCTTTTTAGCGATTTAATCAATAAGACCGATTTCCACCTGCTGGACGTGAGAAACGAGGATGATTTCAGCAGTTTCCAGGTGGAAAGTCCTTACACCTTTGAAATGTCCAACATACCGTATTTTGATTTTATTGAGGAAGAGAAAGCTTCCGTGGCAAGGATACCGAAAGAGAAACCTGTGAAAATTGTCTGTGCCAAAGAGGGGTCAGCCCAGTATGTGGGTGACATTCTCACCGCCAACGGTTTCAGTGATGTGGGCTACCTGTCCGGCGGCATAAAGACCTGGGGAGAACTGCTGACGCCCGTAAGAATTAACCCGGAAAGTGACGACTACGGCCTTTACCAATTCATTCGTCCCGGAAAAGCGTGCCTCAGTTACGGTGTGGTTTATAAAAGTCAGATGGCCGTGGTGGACCCATCACGAAATATCAATTTCTATACCCGGTTTGCTCAGTCACACGACGCTATCATTACCCAGGTGGTGGAGACCCACGCCCATGCTGATCACCTTTCCGGTGGAATGGAGATTTCTGGTGATGACAAAGCTGAAATGCTGGTTCATAAACTGGATTTCCCCGATTCCCCCTTCAGTTATGTTTCTCTTGAGCATCAAGAAAAGGTGACCCTATGCGGTGATGGCCCTCAAATGGATGTTTATCATACACCGGGCCATACGGAAGGGAGTGTTACCTACTTCATTGACGGAAAATATCTCATCACGGGTGACACCTTGTTTATTATCTCAGCCGGCAGGCCGGATCTCGGTGGCAAGGCGGAAAAGTGGGTTTGTGATCTATACAAAACCCTTATTCACCAATATGCCGAACTGCCCGGTGATGCCGCCGTTCTACCGGCCCATTATGTCACCTGGGAAGAGGCGAATGAGGACCTTCGTTTTGTGGCGCCGTTGAAAAAGTTGCGGGAAAATAATCCTATTTTTACTCTCGCTTCGGAAAATGAATTTGTTCAGTTCATTTTTGACCATATGCGTGAAATGCCGGAAGTCTATATCGATATTAAGCAAGTCAACCGTGGGCTCATTAATGTAACAGATGAAGAAGCGGATATTATGGATCTTGGAAAAAATGAATGTGCGGCAAGCCACTATGACAATAGCTGACCGGTTTTTCTTTTTAACTCTGTCACTTTATTTTTCTCTTTTGTTGGCAACTACCTCTGGTTTTTCTCAATCGGAAACCTTCCAGCCTTATATCCTTCTTGGAGAAACGGGAAAAAACTTTGACGGTACTGAAGAAGCTATTATTCAAAAATTCTTTATGAATGATGTGGAAATCTTGGGCAGATACAGGCCTGTTGATGATTCCGGCAGATACATGTTCATTATTACAACGAAACATCTGAAAAAGGCCGCCAGGAATGGCGGCGACTATGGGCTTTTTATAGGTGTCTTACACCTGGCTTTGGATTTGAAGGGAGATATGGTTTATCTCTCGGTTCCCAATATCGATTACTGGGGGAATCTTTATTTGCAAGATGATTTCGCAAAAGTGGGCAAAGCAGTTGGGGAATTCAAAACGGACCTGCCCCGACTGTTACCACAGTTGAGAGGAAGATTCATGCGCCCCTTTGGGGCGTCTGAGCCACTCACTTCGGAAAAGCTGAAAACCTACCGGCATTCTCGGCGTTACCCCACCCGTGATGAAATGATTGAACTGGGGCAGTTTGAACAACATGTCGATGCTGTTAAGTTTGTGGAAGAAAGTTTAGAGAGCTCCAAGGGGTTGGGAAAATTGTACAGGTTTGATATCATGCGGAAGGATGCCACACTTTTTGGTGTCCAGATTCCTCAGGAAAGTGAAATTGCTGAAATTTTGGATCGGGATGAACGTAAAAGAACACCCTTTTATCCCTGGCAAATTGCGATAGTTGAGGGACGGATTTTTACCCCAGCACCCCTATTTCGTATCCCTGCAGGATTTCCCGATTTGACCCGTCGGCAGGTCTCCAAGCTGAAAAAGCTGGCAAAACATATTGAAAATTCTGTTTTGGAGTTAGGAAGATGAACCTCGGGTTCCTCATCGATAACAGGAAATGTATTGGCTGCCACGCCTGTACGGTAGCCTGCAAGTCCGAACATGAGGTGCCCATTGGTGTGAACCGGACCTGGGTAAAGTATGTAGAAAAGGGGTCTTTCCCCGACACTCAGCGCCTCTTTTCTGTTTTGCGCTGCAACCATTGTGAGGAAGCACCCTGCGTAGAAATATGTCCTACCAGCGCGCTTTATTATCGGGATAACGGTATTGTCGATTTCGACACTCAACGGTGTATCGCCTGCAAGTCGTGCATGCAGGCATGCCCTTATGATGCTCTTTATATTGACCCGGACGACCACGTGGCAGAAAAGTGCAATTTTTGTGCACACCGAATTGATGTGGGGTTAGAGCCTTCCTGTGTGGTGGTCTGCCCGGAAGAGGCCATTGTTTTCGGTGATTTGGACAATGAAGAATCCAATATTTCCCAGCTGGTGAAGAATGAGCCTGTTACGGTCCGGAAACCGGAGAAGGGGACAAAACCAAAACTTTATTATATCAATGGTGACAAAGCTTCTCTGGATCCTATGTCGGCGAAGCCTGACGACCAGTACCTCTGGAGTGAACAGTATAAAGGTGTAGGTCATTTTTCCCACTTTGCCGAACAGAAGGCCAACGAAAAAGATCCCAAAGATATGCTCATCCAGCTCGCCATGGAGGCGGGGGCAAAAAGAGAGAAAGGCAACTCCCCTGACGAAATTGTTGAAACACTTAAATCCGGTGATGCGCGCCGGGTCTATGATAGTCCCAGCAAAGGTGTTTTGTGGGGATGGGAGGTTTCAGCCTATGTCTGGACAAAGGCCATGTCCAGCGGACTTTTCTTTATGACTTTTTTCTCCAAACTTATGGGGTGGGCAACATTTTCTCCTGCTGCCGAGATAAACTCCCTTTGGGGTTCACTCATATTTTTACTGCTTACCACCGTCCTGTTGGTCAAGGATTTGGACCAGCCAAGGCGGTTTCTTTATGTCATTCTCCGGCCTCAATGGACCTCCTGGTTGGTGAAAGGGGCCTACGGCCTTGTGTGCTTTGGAGGTGTGCTGACACTGCTTCTTTTGAACAGTTATCTGAACCTTATGAACCTCGCCTGGCTTGAGTGGGTAGGTGCGGCCCTGGCTCTTTTTTCTGCCGTTTATACCGCCTTCCTTTTCGCCCAGGCCAAGGGGCGGGATTTCTGGCAGTCTCATATGGCCCCTTATCAGATGGTTATACACGCCCTTCTGGCCGGCGGAGCCGGTATTGCACTGCTAACGGGCGGGATTTCAACGGGACTTGCTTTATTTATGGTGGGTTTGCTTCTTCTTAATCTCGCTATTTTCGCGGCAGAGCTTACTTCCTCAAGACTGACCGATGACGCCCGGACCGCCGCTCAGATGATCCTTCGTGGACGGTATGCAGCACCCTTCTGGATGGCAATCGGGCTGACAAGAGTCATCCCTCTGATCATTTTGTTTGTCGGCGTGACGGTCGTTCCGATTCAGATCTCTGTGCTGGTACTTCTTGCTGGAATTCTTGTAACGGAACATATCTGGATTAGAGTCCCTCAACTGATAGCCTTGAGTTAACCTGTGACAACCAGTCTGAAAAAATCGTTAATAGAAAAAGCTTGCGAATCGCTTGGAATTTTGGAAACCATTGAACCGACTCCAGGCGACCTGCCCGTTTCTGAAGGTGATTTTTCCAAATATCCGTCTCCGGAACAGTGGCATGACTGGACGGAATATGACGCTGGTTCCTGGCCGCGGCGGGAAAAGAAAAATTATTCCATTGTTCCCACTACCTGTTTTAACTGCGAATCTGCCTGTGGTCTACTGGCTTACGTGGACAAGCAGTCCGGTAATGTCCGGAAATTTGAGGGAAATCCTTACCACCCAGCCAGCCGGGGGCGACTTTGTGCCAAAGGCCCTGCCACCATTAACCAGATCAACGATGAGGAGCGCATTCTTTATCCCCTGAAAAGGAAAGGGGAGAGAGGGTCCGGTCAGTGGGAGAAAGTATCCTGGGAAGCCGCCTTGGACGACATTGCTGGGCAGATACACAATTCCCTGAAAGCAAAGCGTCACAACTCCGTTGTTTATCATGTGGGTCGCCCGGGACACGAGGGTTATACCGAGCGAGTAATCCAGGCCTGGGGTGTGGACGGCCACAATTCACACACAAACATCTGCTCCGCCGGTGCCCGGCTAGGGTACGCTTTGTGGCACTTTTTTGACCGCCCGTCTCCCGATCACGCCAATGCCAAGACTATTCTCCTCATCAGTTCTCATCTTGAAACCGGCCACTATTTCAATCCACATGCCCAGCGGATTATTGAGGGGATGATGAACGGAGCAAAACTTATTGTGATGGATCCGCGCCTCTCCAATACAGCCAGTATGGCCGATATCTGGCTGCCCACATATCCCGGATCGGAAGCGGCTGTTCTACTGTCTATGGCAAAGATCATCCTGGATGAAGGTAGGTACGATAGACAATTCATGGAGACGTGGGTGAACTGGCACGACTATCTTCAGAAGGTCCATCCCGGGGATGAGGTCATTTTCGACAATTTCATTAAACGGATAAAAGAGGAATATGCCGAATTCACACCTCAGTTCGCCGCCCAAGAAGCTGGGGTGGAGGCGGAAAAAATTGTTGAAGCGGCACAGCACGTGGCTGAAGCGGGTACCCAGCTGGCAACCCACAACTGGCGTTCAGCGGGAAGCGGTAATTTAGGTGGCTGGCAGGTGGCCCGGTGTCTCCATTTTCTCAACGTTCTGACCGGGAGTGTGGGTACGGAGGGAGGGACCTCACCAAGCGGATGGAACAAGTTCAAACCGACATTCTTTGACACGCCACCGGCACAAAAATTCTGGAATATTCTCCAGTACCCCATGGAATATCCCTTGGCACATCATGAACTGAGTTTTCTTCTTCCGCACTTCCTCAAAGATGGCAGGGGAGAACTTGATGTTTATTTCACACGGGTCTTTAATCCTGTCTGGACCTATCCGGACGGGTTCAGTTGGATCGAGGTACTACGGGATGAGTCCAAAATCAAATGTCATGTTGCCCTGACACCCACCTGGAACGAGACTGCCTACTGGGCTGATTATGTTCTGCCCATGGGCCACGCCAGCGAACGCCACGATCTCAACTCCTATGAAACACATTCCTCTGTCTGGATCGCCTTTCGCCAACCGGTATTGAGAGAGTATGCTCGGCGGGAAGGGAGAGAGGTTCAGTTCACCCACGAGGTGAACCCCGGTGAGGTGTGGGAAGAGGATGAATTCTGGATCGAGCTTTCCTGGAAGATGGACCCCGATGAATCGTTGGGTATACGGGACCATTTCAAGTCCCCTTACCGGAATGGTGAAAAGATCAACATTGATGAATATTATCAGTACATCTTTGAAAACATTCCTGGTCTTACAGGGGCAGCGAAAAATGAAAATCTTTCCCCGTTGGAATATATGCGGAAATTCGGCGCCTTTGAGGTAGAAGCCTCTTCTTACGCTAAGCATCTCGGTACCGCTGATACGGAAGGGGCGGAGCTGAACGATTTCGGTCAATTTATTAAGGATGGCAAGGTGGTAGCAATTCGTGATAACGGTACAGCTGTGTGTGGTTTCCCCACCCCGTCCAAAAAGCAGGAATTCTATTCCGATACCATGGCTCGGTGGAAGTGGAATGACCAGACAATTCCAGGCTACATAAAGAGTCATATCCATCCGGACAGCCTAGACCGATCTAGGAATGAGTATGTTTTGGTGCCCACATTCCGTTTGCCCACACTAATTCACAGCAGGTCAGGCAATGCCAAATGGCTAGCGGAGATTTCACACCGAAACCCAGTCTGGATGCACCCAAAGACAGCGATCCACATCGGATTGAAGCGGTCAGGCGATCTTGTGAAAGTTGAAACAGATATTGGTTATTTTATCGATAAGGTGTGGATCACGGAAGCCATCAAACCTGATGTGGTGGCCTGTTCCCACCATACAGGCCGCTGGCGCAGGTCACAGGATCCCTCGGGCAACAGCTGGATGACCAGTACGGTAAAAATGGAAGAGTCACAGGAAGGCAAATGGAAGATGAAACTATCGGAGTTGGTTCAGCCCTTTGAAAGCGGCGATTCAGATTCAAAACGGATCTGGTGGCGGGATGGCGGTGTTCACCAGAATATTACTTTTCCTGTTCACCCAGACCCTATTTCAGGGATGCATTGCTGGCATCAGAAGGTGAGACTCTCCCTTCCTGGCCCAAATGAGAAATATGGAGATATTCAGGTGGACACGAACAGGTCTTTTGAGATCTACAAAGAGTGGTTGGAGATGACGCGGCCGGGTCCGGGACCCGGAGGTCTTCGACGACCACTTTGGATGGCGAGAACCCTCCGACCAGCTGATGAATCCTATTATGTAAAATAGGAAATCATTTTTGTAGCAGGCACTGAAGTGAAGCAAATCTTGTGATCTTAAATATCATCTACTGGGCCACTCAAAAAAAGTGGCTCCTTATTACTCTTTTTCTCGGTACCGTCCTGTACCTTTTCCCTACGCCTCACGGCCTGACGTCTGAAGGGTATCATACTCTCATTATTGTTCTTTCCACTATTATTCTTATCATTTTTGAGCCCATTCCACTCCCTGCAGTGGCGATGCTCATTTTGGTCTTTCAGGTACTGTTCGGGATTGCTACGCCAAACCAGGTTGCCTCTTCGTTCATGAGTGACGCTGTTTTCTTTATTATGGGTTCACTCATGCTGGCGGTGGCCATCGTTTCTCAAGGTCTTGATACGCGTCTTGCCTTGGGAATTATCAATATTACGGGGCACAAAACGTGGCGCATCATCGCTGGTTTCGTTGCTGTCTGTGCTCTGCTTTCTTCTTTTATAGGGGAACATACGGTGACAGCCATGATGATGCCTGTAGGCCTGACACTGGTTCGGCACACCAGTCACGATCCCAAAAAGGTCACCGGTCTCACTACTCTTATCCTCTTTTCGATTGCATACGGCAGTGCCATGGGTTCCATAGGGACACCTTCAGGCGGGGGCCGAAATGTGATAATGATTGGATATCTTTCTCAATTTGGTATGGGAAACATCTCCTATCTGGAATGGATGAAATATGCCTACCCCATACTTCTCATTGAGATTCCCCTTGCCACTATGATCCTATGGTGGACGTTTCGTCCCGAAAAAACGATCCTGGATTCAGCTGTGAGAAAATTGAAGGTTCAGGTGGCAAAATCCGGCGACATCACCGGGAGTCAGGTAACCGCTATTGGGGTGTTTATTTTGGTCTTTTTGGGGTGGGTATTTTTGAGCCCAAAGATCGGTCTCGGTATCGTGGCGCTCTTGGGTGTAGTTATATATCTTGTGATCGGACTGGTAGAATGGCGAGATCTGAACCGGAACACCAACTGGGGTGTTATCATGCTTTTCGGTGCGGCCATCTCCATCGGGATTCAGATGAAGGATACCGGTGCCGCGCTCTGGGTTGCGAACAATGTTATCGAAAGACTTGGAGTGATTTCCCCCAATATCGATTTTTCAAGATCCTTCGTCTCGGTTTTTCTTACCGCGGGATTGACAAATTTCCTAAGTAATGCAGCCACGGTCGCTGTTCTTGGACCAATCGTTCTGAATATGGGCGGTGACGCAGTTATGATAGCACTCTCAACCGCTCTAGCATCGGCATTCGCCTATCTCACTGTTGTGGCATCTCCAACCTGCATGATCATTCATTCCAGCGGACTGATAAAACCGTCGGATTTTCTCCGTGGCGGCTGGAAAATGACTGTCATGTCCATTGTTGTATTGCTGCTTTTTATTCATCTGTTTTGGCCGTTAATGGGATAAGTGTATATTGAACTAATGAAACCGGAAGCACACATGGCAATAAAAACCCCATCCGTAGTCACAAAAAGGTTATGAAGTTTCTCTTAGCGGTCAGCAGTCAGGAATATTCCGGACCCACTCTGCGGATGGGTTCCAGGGTGGCCAAGTCATTCGGTGCTCAGTTGGCGGTGGTCTATGTGGGTCCTAAGCCGAAAGAACTTTACGCCGGCCGAGTTTCCCTTGCCCGAGATACCCTGGCAAAATGGGAGATCTATCATCCTGGGATCGATGTGCTGAGGTGGGCATTTTATGATCTCAAGAGCTCCGGTTTTCTGGAGAATTTGGATGAAAACGGATTCAACCCTCTCAACATGGTGGAGGAGAAAGACCGTTACCGGATGGTCTTGCCCGGAAGCTATGGTCAGGATATAGATCTTATTTTGCGGGAAGGTGAAATTATTGATGAACTCCGCCGGGAGTGCAGTGAGGATGAATATACAGTATCTATCATAGGGGGTAGTAAAGGGAGAAATATGGCTCACGATCTGCTCCAGTATCTCCCCACTTCTGTCTTAGTGATAAAGAATGTAGACCTGGACCGAAAATACAGAATTCTTCTTTGCGTGGATGACTCCTCTGCCACCGATCGGGCAGTCCGTTTCGGTGCCATCATTGCAAAACAGATGAATTTTCCAGTTACTGTCATGACCGTATCAAAGACAGAAGAATTTGGGCCGGGCTACAGCGGGGCGGCAGAATCAGCATCGAGTCATCTGGAGTCCCAGCAAGTAGATCATGAACAGAAATTCATCACGGGTGACCCGGTTAAGACTTTTATTGAAACGGCCGGTGAAACTCATCTCATTGTTATGGGTGCCTCCAGTAGGTCCGCCCTTGTTAAATTCTTTTTGGGGAGCAAACCTATGAAAACTCTGGAAAAAGCCAATTGCCCAATTCTTGTGGTGAAGGATAAGTGATGTTGAACGGAAGCTGGAAAGAACGCTACGGCGACTGGGCCTTGGTGACGGGAGCTTCCGCCGGTATCGGTGAAGAATTTTGCCGCCAGTTGGCGGCAAAAGGAATGAATATTGCCATGGTAGCTCGTCGGGGAGAAAAGCTGGAAACGTTGGGCAGTGAACTGGAAAAAAATAACGGTGTCTCCACCCGTTCCGTGCCCCTTGACCTGACACAGTCTGATGCCGCCGAAAGGCTTGAAACAGCGATGGCCGACCTGGAGGTGGGACTTCTGGTGAATAATGCAGGGTTCGGTCATTTGGGGCGGTTCCATAAGAAAAGCCCTGAGCGGGACGCAGATATGATTAAACTTAACTGCCTTGCACCTGTGGTTTTGACCCATAAATTCTTACCGAAAATGGTTGAGCGAGGGCGGGGCGCTGTTATTTTTGTGGCATCTACGGCCGCTTATCAGGCTACACCTTTTTTCTCGGTTTACAGTGCCACCAAGGTATTTAATCTTTTCATGGGCGAAGGGCTTTGGCAGGAATACAGGAAATTGGGTATTGATGCCATGGCTCTCTCTCCCGGCTACACTAAGACAGAATTTCAAAAAGCTGCGGGACTGAATGAAGATGTGGGTGGTATTCTGTGGGAAACCCCAGATAATGTTGTGGATACAGCTCTGGAAAATTTGGGTAAAAAGCCATCTGTTATCCACGGCGGCTTGAACCGTTTCCTGGCATTTACGATACGTTTGTTTCCTAGGAAGTGGGTTATTGTGGTGGCGGGAATGATATCAAAATCCCAGCCCTGAAACATGTGCAGATTCTTGGCCTACAGGGGCACGCCTATCAAACTGGACAAGCTGCTTTATCGCCCTAAGAATTCTCTCATTAACCAGAGTTTCAGAGCGCGGGAAAGAGAGGAGCCGCTTAACGGTGATGGTTTTGGGGTAGGCTGGTATTCACCTGAACTGGAACCGACACCGGCAGTATTCACTTCCATCCAGCCGGCTTGGAACAACAAGAACCTCCGTAATCTTTCACCCAAGATCCGTTCCGGTTCAATTTTTGCACACGTCCGGGCCGCTACACACGGGAGGGTCTCTGAGTCTAACTGTCACCCCTTTCAGTACGGGAAACTTCTCTTTATGCACAACGGTTCCATTGCTGGCTTTAATGTGATCAAGCGGGCACTCAGGATGCGCCTGTCAGATGGCATCTATGATTGGATCAAGGGAGACACGGACTCAGAACATTTCTTTGCACTCATATTACAGTATCTTGACGCCCATGGTGACCTAACAGTTAATCATATGGCAGAGGCATACATTAAAGCCCTGAAGGAACTGACTGAATTACTTAATGAACACAGTATTGACCGTCCTTTCTATTTGAATGGCCTGTTGAGTGATGGGGAGAGGATGGTAACTACCCGGTATGTCTCTGATGAGAAACTGGAGCCTCACACCCTTTATCATTCAGGCCGGGGACGTTTTGAGTGTGATGAAGGAGTCTGTCGTATCGTTCAGGGGAAACCGGAGAATGATTGTATCATGATTGTATCAGAGAAATTGACGGATGTAGCCGAAGACTGGCACCTGGTCCCGGGGAATCATATGGTTATGCTGGATAAGGATTTGAGTCAGTCAGTGAAACCTGTTAAACTATAACCGTCTGAGATATGCCGTGGACTACTGAAAATATTCATCTTCTTTTCATTCATTTTCCTATCGCACTTTTTTCAACAGGGTGGGTTTGCGACCTTATCAGTGTTTCATTCAGAAACCGGTCGGCAGCTGACGCAGGGTGGTGGTGTCAGCTTTTCGGTGTGGTCAGTTCAATGTTTACTGTGGGGACTGGCTTTCTTGCTGACCGTCTGTATGGCCACATGTCACTCCCATTTCCATTTTTCACGACACACGGTGCTTTGCAAATAACTGCCTGTCTTATTTTTCTTGGTCTGTTCATCTGGCGTTTCAGGAACGGTCAGCGGCTGCCGGAAGGGAATCTCCGTTCTCTCTATCTTTCGGCGGCGGGTGCCACTGTAGGTCTGCTTTTCTACGGTGCACACCTGGGTGCGCAGCTATCCGGCCGGATCTGAGGTGATTGGACCGGCCATAAATTCTCAATACAGTCCAGTAAAAAAACTTCAGGCATGAAGTTCGATCACGTCCTCTGCCACTATTCAGAAATTGGTCTCAAAGGTAAAAATAGAAGATTCTTTGAGGACCGGCTCCGGCAGAACATACTAAAAACACTAAAAATCCGCTGCCCCGATTCAGCTGAATCGGTAAAGCGTTACCACGGAAGGTTAGTTATTGAATTGAAGCAAGAGAGCGCAGACTTGGACAGCATCGAGAATGCACTGAAAGATGTGCCGGGACTTGCTTACTTCGCTCCGGCGTTTGAATCGAAGCAAGAATTGAATACTCTCAAGGAAGATGCGCACGCATTGCTCTCTGATTCGGAGTTCGAATCTTTCCGAATTACTGCCCGGCGTGCCAACAGTAACATTCCACTGAAAGTGAAAACGGTAAATGAAGAAGTGGGCACCCATATTGTTGAAACCATGAAAAAAAAGGTTAACCTTACTCAACCGGGTGCCAACTGTTACATCGATATGTTTGAAGACAGGGCATTCGTCTATCCTGAAAGAATTCCCGGCCCGGGAGGTCTGCCCGTAGGCGTCAGTGGCAAGGTGGTTGCCATGCTTTCAGGCGGCATCGATTCACCCGTCGCCGCCTACCTAGCCATGAAGCGTGGAGCGACCGTTGTTTTTGTCCACTTCCATTCCGTGCCGTACACCACGCCTGCATCCATTGAGAAAGTGAGGGAAATGATTACCACATTGAACCGTTTTCAGATGCGATCAAAATTGTATCTGGTTGAACTGGCACCCATTCAGAAACAGATCATGACGGAGACGGAAGCCCGTTACAGAGTACTGATTTACCGACGATTTATGTTGAGAATTGCTGAGCAGATTGCAAGGGAAGTAGATGCCCACGCTCTGATCACAGGTGAATCACTAGGGCAGGTTGCATCTCAGACGCTGGTAAATATGGAAGCAGTGGGAAGGGTGACAAACATGTCGATTCTTCGTCCCTTGATCGGTTTTGATAAACAGGAGATCATTGACAAAGCGCGGGATATAGGCACCTACGATATTTCTATCCAGCCCGATCAGGACTGTTGTTCACTTTTTGTGCCGGACCATCCTGCCACAAAAGCCAGGCCTGAGCAGTTAGAAAGGCAAGAAGTTTTGCTGGACGTTGATAAACTTGTAGAAACAGGGTTGACCTCAGCTGAAATTGAAATTATCGATTAATTTAAATATGCACCTGGGAGCCTTAGCTTACTTTCTACTGGCGGCCAGCCCGTGGAGGACTACCGTCGCCATAACGATGGTACCCCCTGCCAGGGCCCAATTGCCGGGCACTTCACCCAGCAGCAGGAATACCCACACCGGGTTGAGGACGGGCTCCAGCATGGTGATGAGGACAGCCTCAAAGGCCCGCACCTTCTGGATCGCCTTGGTATAGAGCACATAAGAAAACCCCAACTGAAAAGTCCCCAGGGCTATGAGCATGAGGATTCCGTTAATTTCAGGAAGTTCTTCTCTTAAAAAGAAAGGTAGGCCGATGACGGCAGCCAACAGATTGCCTAGGAATACAGATTCAACAGGCGAACCCCGCTTTTGTTTTCGGAGAAAGAGTGTCATCCACGCGAAACTTACGCCACTCAATACCGCCAGCATGTTTCCCAAGAAACCTTCCGGTGAAAGTTTGTCCATGAAAAAGACCACAATCCCCACCATAACAGCCCCGACGGCCAGCCAGTCCCGCCTGGACGCTTTTTCCTTTAGGAACCAAGGTCCGAAAATAATGACATAAATGGGTGCCGTATACATGAGTAATACGGCATTTGCGGCCGTGGTGAGTTTGTTAGCAATAACGTAGAGGATCACCGTCCCGGCGTAGCAGACCGCACCACCCAGCTGGGGGAGGGACCACGTCAGTTCCGGCTTTCTGATGGCTATAAGAATCACCGCAGCGGCGATAAGGCTACGCATCCCTACGATGGCCACCGGGTGCCACTGGATACCCTTTACAAGGAACCCGCCGGTACTCCACAGCAGAGCTGTTATTACAAGCATGAGATAGGGGAGGGACGATTTCGGCGGTTTGTCTCTCATTGCACCTTAATTGCTGGGCAATATAGTTCCCGCTCTCAACGTCAGTCAATTAGCCTGACAGTTTTAAATGGAATTCGTTTTTATTAGATCTCATGGTAAATTCGGGGGTGATTTTTTACCCCCAAAACATCAAACTTAGTGGAGACGTATGTGAAATGGGATAAGGGAAAATTTCTCCAGGAACTGAGGAAAAATACCTCAAGGGAAGTAGCGAAAGTCGGTGAAATGCTGTGCGAATTCTCGGAGAGGGATGCTGATGAAGTTTCCTGGGGTAGAGGCAACGAATATGGTACAATGACCTACAAATCCAAGTCGGACTTCGGGCTCATTTCTCTTTTCCAGATCACGACAAGGGGGCAGATCAAGTTCTGCCTCAACGTCCTTCGGCAAAAAGATGTGCCTAAGAACATTATGCGAGATTTTGTCATCAAACTTGAAGCCAACTTTCTGAGAGATTATGATACTGTGAATTTTCCCATCGACAGTCTTGAGAACATGGCCGAGCTCTTCACAACCGGCGCCCAGATAGACAAACTGATGCAATGCATCGAAGGAATCGCCTATCGGTTGAGGCAGTGAACCAAGCTGCATATTTACTTCTCATGGCCCTGCTGGCTGACGCCGGTTGGGCCTTCTCATTTTATTGCCAGAAGGTTGTAATGGGAAAAATGAGCCCCAATGCCTGGTGGATGCCCGCAATTCTCCTCATGACTGAAGGGAACTGTCAAACTCTGGTGGGAACACCCTACAGCAAAATAGTCGGTAAACCGAATGCATTTTGGGGGGATCTCTATTATCCTTATTATGTTGATAGTTATCTGTTTTGTTGGAGCGGAACTGATTGAAAGGTCATTTTTTTTGATCCCGGCCGTTTTTGCCATGATTCTTAGCCTCTACCTTTTGTGGGGACTTTACAGGCTCCGAACTCCCTGTCCTTTCTGTTTTGCCACACACGCTGTGGTTCTGCTGTTTTTGATTCTTACCTGGAAGACACCGTGACATACCTGCTGTGGCTCTTTTTTTTCGTTATCATCATCTTTTTGGGAGGCGTTTTCCACTGGTCACTGAAACGCGAACCGACTGAGGGTAAACTGGAAGAGTCTGATCTGGAGGAGTGGAACTGTCCCACCTGCAGTTTCACCGTTCAGATGGGGACAGAATGCATCTATTGCGGTGAGAGAAAACCAGCCGCAGGGGGAAAGGGACAATGAAAAAAAATCTGTTCGAGCCTACGACGTTCGTCATAAACATCATTTTACTCTTAATAACTTTTACCCTGGGGCAGAAAATGTCAGATGTTTACCGGCAAAGTATTCACCCGTTTCATTTCCATCTCAGCTGGGCTTTTTTTGCTGTGGCGGCGGGGTCCGTTATGGGTGCTCTGTTTCATGGCTTTGGCCCCCACTTTTCTCAAATGATGCGGGAGTGGATCTGGAAGGTGGCTCTGACATGTATGGGATTTACTACATTTTTCCTCATGATGGCGGGAGTTTCTGCGGTAATACCTTTTTCATCCTATTGGATCATCCTGTGGGTGGCTGCCATCGGCCTTATCTTATATGTGTGGCAAACGGTAAAATTTGCTGGGTTCGGTCATTCGATAAAGTTTATAGCTGTAGGGCTGATGGTTATCCTGGCTGTATTCGCAACACTTTACTGGCGGCAGGCCCTCTCCGGGTCTGGTTATCTCTTCGCTGGGGCGCTCCTTACTGTTGCTGCCGGCGGTTTGTGGGCCACGGGATGGTCTATTCACAAAAATTTCAACCACAACGACCTTTTTCACGCCGTCCAGATAGTGTGTCTCTGGCTGCTCTATCAGGGTGGTGTCATGATCGTCGCGGGTCAGCTTCCCCGCTGAGCCTCTGTCATATTTGAGAAAAAGTGCCTTTAGAATTAAGGGGCCGGTCGTCGTAATTTTAACAACGCGGTTTTTTCAAGCATGAACGTGAAACTGAAAGAAATCAACCCGTACACCCGGCAGGTTACCATTGCTGTGCCTTGGGAGGATCTGGAGTCCGCTTTTGAGGCACACATGCGCCGCTTTACTAAAAAGGTGCGTATGCCCGGCTTCAGGAAAGGGAAAGTTCCACGGAAGGTGGTTGTTCAAAACTTTGGAATGGAGCTGGAGGCCGAATTTGCTCAGGATTCCATCGAAATGCATTATTCAGAAGCGCTACAGGAACACAAAATTGTCCCTGTGAATCAGGCGAAAATAGAAGACCTTCAATTCTCCCGAGGTACGTCCCTCAGTTTCAAAGCCACGGTGGAAGTCGAGCCCCAGGTGAAACTGCCGAAGTACAATCGCAAGATGAAAGTGAAGAAAAATATTTACGTCCCAGATGATGCAGATGTGGATGCCTATATAGAAGAAGTCCGCCGGCAGTTTGCCGAACTGAAGACGGTAGAGGAGGGATCAGGTGACGGTCATCTTCTTTTGGTGGATATGCAGGAGATGGACACTTCCGGCGTCCCCATCATCGGTAAGAAAGTGGAGGACCGTTACATTAAAGTGGGCGACGGCGTTTTCGGTGGTGATAATCTGAGTCGCCTCACCGATTTGAAGGTGGGAGACACCGCTATGGTGGAAACAGAGACCACAAAGGAGGGCGGCCTTACCAAGTATAAGCTCACAGTAAAAAACGTTCAGGAAGAGATTTTCCCGGAGATGGATGAAGAGTTCATCAAAAAACTTGATAATGAAGCCACCGATGAAACCTCTTTCAGGGAAAACGTTCTGAAAAGAATCCAGGAGCGGATGGATCGGGACGCTGAAGGTCAACTCAATGAAGCGATCATAGATTATTTTCTCCAGTCAACGGACCTGGAACCGCCGCCATCCATGGTTGACAATTATATCGAAAACTCTATTGAGCAGGCAAAATCCAATAACGGGGAAACCTTCGATGAAGATAAATACAGGAACGAGGCCCGTCCGTCCGTTGTTAGAAGCATTAAATGGTATCTCATCCGAAAAGCACTTGTTAATGGTGAAGAACTTTCGGTCTCCGATGAGGAGGTTAATGAGCACATCGAAAAGATTCTCGAATCAGCAGAGGATGAGAAGGGTAAGATCAGGCGTTATTACAAAAAATCTTCTAACAAGGAACGGCTGAGAGATGATTTGCTGGACCGTTCTCTTTTTGAGACACTGAAAGAATATGCAAAGATAAGCGAAGTAATCATCAGCACCAGCGACCTTCGCAAACAGCGTGAACTTTCCACAGAAGGAGCTTAGTTTAAATCATGATTGAAAGATCTCAGATTGTACCGATTGTTGTTGAGAAGTCAGGGAGGATGGAACGTGCATACGACATCTATTCACGCCTGCTGAAGGAGCGGATTGTATTTATTGGCACTCCCGTGGACGACACCGTAGCGTCCCTCACCATTGCCCAGCTGCTTTTCCTGGAGGCTGAGAGTTCTAATAAGGATATTTCGCTATACATTAATTCTCCTGGTGGCTCTGTCACTTCTGGGTTGGGGATTGTGGATACAATGAATTATATCAAGCCCGATGTGGCTACCATTTGCATGGGGCAGGCGTCCAGCATGGGAGCGGTATTGTTGTCAGCGGGGAAGAAGGGAAAACGTTCGGCCCTGCCCAACTCCCGTGTTATGGTTCATCAGCCGTGGGCCGGTATGCAGGGAACCGCCAGCGACATCCAGATCCATGCACAGGAGCTTCTGGCCATGAAGGAGCGGCTGAACAAGATGTTGGCGTTTCAGACAGGCCAGACCCTCAAGAAGATCACGGACGATACGGACAGAGATTTCTTCATGACCGCTGAAGAAGCGAAAAAGTACGGACTCATCGACCGTGTTTTAAACAAGCGGTGATTCCTGTCACAGCACGTTTGGTTCCTGAGAATTAAGATTCAGCATATGCAAGAGTCAGCTTTGAAAAAAAGTACACTTATTCTTTTTGTCTGTTTTGCCGCCACACTTCTGGCACAAAGTCCGGTACCGAAGCGGATGCAGGCACAGGTACAACCAGCCACCATGAAGTTCCAGTTGGAGGGCGAACCAACACTTATTTATAGTAACTCAAACTCGCATTCGCCCAGGGTTTACCGTTCCACATCTTCTGTATCCACAGTTCTGGTGGATTCTTCCCGGAACGGGTACGGTATGGTGGTTGGTAACACCACACCGCTGTCATATCATCCTGACAACGGTTTCATCATGGCCTACAGGCAGTGGAGCTTCAATGACCCCATAAATTCGGGCTATATGGGGGCGGCATGGTCTGAGGATGGCGAGTTGTTTACTACCTACTCAGATTTGAACATCATTGAACCGGCCGAGAAAATGGGTCGCTATCCCAGTGCAGTAGCCGGTAGTGATTACCCTTACATTGTTTGGAACGAATATACCCAGACAGGCACTGGGGGCGGTCTGTATGGTGGCCGACCAGTCTACAGTTGGGATGAATTTTATTATGGAGGTGGTTCTTTCTTTTCACCTCCAGTAGATCTCAACAACGGTTGTAGCCCTACACCGTGCGACCCGCCGGACAATTGGGTCGGTTCCGTCTCCCTGGCCCATGACGGTGACACACCGGTGCTGAATGCTGCTTACAGCCAGTGGTCAAATTCCCTTCAGGAAACTTCAAGCAACAGGTGGCTTTACCACTCCAATAAAAATATGTCCGGTTACTTTACTTTTGACGATCCCATATTGCTCTTTGATGAAGCTGATTTCATGCAAGGTGGATTCACCTCAAATGTGGTTATAGATATTAACGAAAGCGGAACCGGCTATGCTGCAGTTTCTAGTTATTTCAAGGGTCAATCCCCCGATTCATCTCACACCGTCATGATACGAAAAACAACTGATTACGGTGCAAGCTGGAGTGGGGAGGGTGGAACTGGTATGGATGGAACGGACTATTACTATATCCCTCGTGATATTCTGAAAGACCGCTTTTTCAGTGACAGCTTGATGATAGCAAAGTTTGATACAGTCGTATTTGAAAGTCCGTTTATATCCTACGAAGTCGAACTGAAGACGGACCCTTCCGGAGGTCTGCACATTTTCTCTACGGCAATTCCAAGTTCCAGCGGCAGTGTCTATCCTGCTATAGATGAATCTTGCGGCATTTACCACTTTTTTTCTAATGATCCTTCCGATCCCGAGAGTTGGGAGATCTATTTTGTCAACTCCACCCAGATTTCTTTTTTCTGGGACAATAACTGGCATAGGATCTACCCGTCAGCCGCCATCAGTAAAGATGACCCTCACGTCATGTATGTGGGCTACATGGCCGTTGCAGACACCACCGAAACCTATTTTAATTATGATGTCTTTGTTCAGCGCTCTATCGATGGCGGGAAAACCTGGGAAGCCCCAGTCAACGTTACAGACACCAGGGACAGGGAGCTTGATGAGGTTTATCCTCAGCTGGCATTCATAGCCACCGATAATGAGGCCTATATTATGTTCGAGAGCCCGGACTACAATGTTCAGACCGTCACGCCTTCTGATGGGGGTTCACCGTCACAGGCTGATTTCAAGAACAGGGTATACTTTTCCAAAGTGACACTTAAGCCTCTTACTGTGGAAGATTCAGATCTTTTGCCAGCCCGTATTGATCTGGCGCAGAACTATCCCAATCCGTTCAACCCTGTTACGGTCATAGAATTTACCCTCCCGGAGAAAGCCGAAGTTTCACTGACAGTTTACGACTTGTTAGGTAACGAAGTGACAACCCTGCTGAAGGGTCCGTCAGATGCCGGTAATCACGCCGTTTCGTGGAACGGGGCCAATTCTCCGGCAGGTATTTATATTTATCGTCTTCAAGCAGGCAGCATAAGGAAGACGAAGAAAATGATCCTGCTCAAGTAGCCTAATTCAGATAAAGTATGGACTTAGAATATCCTTTAATCTTGGAGATGTTATGAAAAGTTTGTTACTGAGACTTTTTCCTGTTTTTCTGCTGATGATTGTAACTGCCAACGGTAATGAAAAAAAAGCAACCAAAGGCGGAGAAAAACGTCTGTCTGCCTTCCGAAATGTTTCAGGAAAGACTCTGATACACGGTACGCAACCAGCTGTACTTCCGGACACAACCAGCATTTTCTACGACGACCTTGAGTCTGGGGTTGCAGACTGGGAAACTCAGGGCACCTGGAAAATCACCACCGAGACTTCAAACAGCCCTACCCACAGTTTTCATCATGCTGTAGGGATAGATGAGAATGACACATTGTTAAGCCCCATAATTCAACTGCCTGAAATTGACGCTGAACTGGAAGAACTCCATTTTTCGTTTGCAGTCTGGGCTGAGATGCTCGATTCAGACGGAAATGGTGACGGTTCTCTTGAAGATTATTACAGGCTTTGGGTTCAGGATATGGACAATTCTCTCAGGGGATACTCCAATGAATGGGTGGAATATCTCCTCTCCCCGGAACTTGAGATCACCAGCAATGATTACAAACTAACATTCAAACTGCTTTATCGCCTTGAGTCAATATCTGGTCTGCCTTACACGGATGACAGCGGTTGTGTTCTAAATGGTTGGGATGCCGCTAACGTTCAGGTTTCAAAAGACCAGGGTATGTCGTGGACTACAATTGAAGGAACTCCAAGCTACGAATGTAGTAGCTGTTTTGGTTTTCAGTACAACCTGGACCAGTGCAACGTTCCGGGCTGGACGGACAAAATTGACGACTGGGTTGACGCAGAGTTTGATCTGAGCTCATTTAGCGGTGATACCGTGAAAATCCGGTTTGTTTTTGCGTCTGATCCAGGTTGGAGCACGGCGGATGATAACACGCTGTACAGAAGTGGTTTCTATGTGGATGAAGTTTTGGTATCCAACAGCTCGGATACATTGCTCTACGACAATGCTGACGATAAGGTAGTCCTCACACCCGCTGGGGGATCTCATTGGAACATGAACGAATACAACGGATACGACGGAACCAAGTCGTGGTGGGCCGGAGCTGAACTTAGCGCACCTTCCTACGCCGTTACTTATGATTACGGCACCGATGGTCGTCCTGGTACCTACGGCTGGGAAATCTATGGTCCTGGAAGTCCCTTCAATGAAGATACGAACGTTCAGCTGGATTTGTCCCAATGGGCAGGAAACAGAATTCGTGTAGCCTGGGAATTCAAATCTGATGACAACCACGATGGGGATACAGGCAACACCAGCATGGGCCTATATATTGACGATCTCCATGTCTGGAAAAAATCGCTGGTGGAAACTGCTCCTGCTCCCAAGGGATTAACCGTCTCCACAGGCGGCGGAACGGTGGAACTTTCGTGGGAGGCTGTTCCCAGCGGTGATATTGATGGTGAAGTAGCCTATGATGACGGTTCATTTGAAGATGCTATCTTTATGACTGGGGGTACTGGCCTCTGTGGCAATGTTTTCAAGATGCCTTTCGGTTCCTCTGCCATAGTTAAAAAAGTGAAACTTATAGGCGCAGACAGTGTGAGCACGGTTACGGTCTACGGTTATGAAGTGGCGGGCGGAGAGCCGGCGGACGAGCCGAGCTACGACATCACCATGTCCCGGTCTTCGGCAGTATGGAACGAGATTGAAGTGGACTGGGAATTTGAGGGTGACTTCCTCATTGCTCAGGCAATAGACACCCTTTTGCATGCTGGGCTCGATGAAGATGCAACCCCAAGTGAACATTCCTGGACCAAACTTGGAGACGGGCCCTGGCAACGGTGGAGAACCACTGCAGAGAACAACAATCTTCCCGATGGGGAGTGGGGGATCCGAGTTGAGGTTTCTACACAAGGCGGACAGAATGCTGTCTACAACGTTTACCGCCACGCCCCGGGCGAGTCTTTCGCCGAGCCTTTGCCGGACGGTACATATTTGACGAAAACAAGTTTTACTGATTCGTTGGTTCTCATAGCAGTTGATTACACCTATGGGATTACATCGATTTACAACTCTGGAGCCTCTGATGAAGTGGAAAGTGCAATGTCTTCTACTGTGACCATCCGGCCCAGATCTGACACGGTCAGGGAAGTAGCTTATGATGACGGCACATCGGAGACCGGTGCAACGTCCTTGGGTGAGAATAGTTGGTACGCTGTAAGATTCAGCTCTAACATTTTCCCAATCACACTCATGACCTTAAAATATCACTCCAGAGAAGCAGGAGGACTGACCTACCTGGCCATCTTTGATGATGACGGCAATGATGGTATGCCTGGCAATCACATAGGCGCAACACTCATTTTTCCTACGGTGACTCAGGGTTGGAATATCAAAGATGTTTCTGGCGCGGGGTTGACCTTCACTGAGGGACAATTCTATGTTGCATGGGGTGAGACGGCCGATTCACCGCCGCTCAGTATTGACACCGGTAGCGAATCGAAAGAGCGAAGCTACTATTACACAGAGGTTGACGAATGGGCCCCCCTTTCCGATCTTGGTTATGAAGGGGATCTCCTTATTCGCACCGCCATCGACATTGAGGGGGCTGGTGTTGAGGACGACATAGGTCTGCCTGAGCAGTTCGTGCTGAGTCAGAATATGCCAAATCCTTTCAACCCGGAAACCCTCATTAAATTTGATGTTGCAAGAGAGGGACGAGTCGTTCTGAAGCTCTATGACATTACCGGGAGAGAGGTGAGCCGCCTCCATGACAAGTTTTTGGCACCGGGAAGCTATACCTATTTTCTTAACGGCCGCGGCTTTGCTTCAGGTGTCTATTTTTACAGAATGGAAGCGCCCGGTTTTATGTCGACGAAAAAACTTCTCATCGTTCGTTAACAGGTGCTCATGAGAAGATTTTATTTTTTACTCTTGGGGTGTTTTTGTTTTTTAGTAGCTGAACCGAAAGGACGCGTCTATCTTGACAATGTGGTCAGAATCTATTTTCATGAAAGTGTAAATGTAGAAGCAATTGACCTGATTTCGAACAAGACTGGTATCGAAAGCATAGATAATTTGCTCTCCCGCCATGGCGCAGCGCGGATCAGCCAATGGCTACCTCAAGCCACAGACAAGGACAGGGATGGGGATATCCTTTTGAGCCGCTACTACGATATCAAATTTAATGATGAAACTGTCGATAGGAGCGCCGTTCGAAGCGAATTGGCTTCTGAACCAACCATCAGATCTGCCGAATATGTTCCCAATTATCGTTTTCGCTATACACCTGATGATCCCCGGTATAACAACCAGTGGTATTTGCGAACCATTCAGGCGCCTGAGGCCTGGGATTTATGGGATATTCAAGGGGGCGACCTTCCAGGTGATCCAACTATTGTTGTAGGGGTCGTAGACAGTGGCTGTGAATGGGATCATCCCGATCTTGTGGATAATCTGTGGCAAAATCTTGATGAAGATTTTGACGGTGACGGTCACACAATCGAGCTTATCAACGGGCAATGGCAGCTCGATCCTGGAGACTTGAACGAAGTTGACGATGATGGGGATGGCTATGTGGATGATCTCATCGGTTGGGATGTTTCTGGTAAGACAGCGGGAAATGATCCGGACAATGATCCTATGGCGCCGCCTGATCCCGGTCCCACTAATGGTAACCCTCATGGTACACATGTTGCGGGTATCGTGGCAGCTACAACGGATAATGGTATTGGTATGGCAAGTGTTGGTTTTTCCATTAAACATATGCCGGTAAAAATTCAGTACGATGATAACCCGTCGGACTCCACTTTTGACGGCGGTGGTTCCGCAGGCGTTCTCTATGCTGCAAAAGCTGGTGCTCACATAATCAATCTTAGTTGGGGAGGCGGAGGACGGTCCAATTCGGAACGTGCACTCTACAACAACATCAGGGATAATTATGGTGCTATTGTAGTCGCATCTGCAGGCAATGAGGAGAGTGAAGATGAAAGCTATCCAGCCGCTTACAGAAGTGTTGTCTCAGTTGCTTCTTCAAATTCTTCAGATAGGAAAAGCGGTTTTTCCAATTATGGAACTTGGGTGGACATTATAGCGCCGGGTTCCGGTATTCTCAGCACAGTCTATGATGGCAAGTATGCTTCTTGGAGCGGAACCTCCATGTCTTCACCCCTTGTGGCCGGGGCCTTGGGCCTCGTCTGGTCTTATTACCCAAACGAATCGGCTGACAAAATTGAACAGATGGTCCTCCGTGGTACCGATAATATTGATGATAACAATTCATCTTATGTAGGCAAGATCGGTTCAGGGCGGCTCAATGTTTTCCGCGCTATCGCCAGCGGAATGCTGCCTCAGCTTAAGGTCTCTTCCTACTCCACTCAGCCGGTGAACGATGATGACGGTGTACTCAATCCCGGAGAGATCGCACTGATGAGAGTTGTCCTTGTGAATGAAGAAGGGTGGGCGGATGCAAAAAACATTACAGCAACACTCTCCTCAGATCACTGGGCGGTGACTATGATCGACAGCGAGGCGGTGTTTCCTGACATCGGATCGGGAAACAGCGGTGTCAATGTGACTGACCGGTTCCAGTTTCAGGTTGATGTGGCCATGACGCCCGATGAGATCCCTTTTTCCATGGAGGTTATAGCCGAGGGATCGGGCAGCAACATTTACCAGGACACAAAGAAATTTTCAGTAGATGTAAGTTTGAACCAGGCCGGCTTCCCGTTTACAGCAGACAACATAATCAGGACATCACCCACCATCATTGACCTTGATGGAGATGGCATACAGGAAGTTCTTATGGGATCAGATGATCACTATCTATACGTGCTTAACGCTGACGGCGATCTTAAATGGTCTTTCAAAGCGGGCCGCAATGTTCGCTCCACCCCCGCCATTGGAGATGTGGATGGAGATGGGCAGCTTGAAGTGGTCTTCGGCTCCATGGACAACACACTTTATATATTGAGTCATGATGGTGTGAAAGAAGCGGAATACTCCGCCAACGGGATGATCGTTTCACCGCCGGTCCTGGCCGATCTGGACCGGAACGGAGATCTGGAAATCATTTTCACTATTTTTGAGAAATATCTTTACGTCATCAATCATGACGGCACTGATTACGGTTCATTTCCCATTTCAATCAATGAATCCATCTTTTCCGCCCCTGCAGTGGGTGATGTGGATGGAGACAACCAGTTTGACATTGTGATTGGGACATGGAGTGATCATGTTTATCTGTTCACTGCTGACGGTTCCATTCCCAGTGGATTTCCATACACCACGGGCAACAAAGTATCTACTGATCCTGCTTTGGCCGATTTGAACGGTGACGGGATGTTGGAAATCATTATCGGCTCTGATGATGACAAGCTCCACATTATTGATTGGCAAGGGAAGTCCCTAGCCACCTATGCCGTGGGCGGGCATGTTCAAAGTTCACCCATGGTTGATGATTTGGACGGTGACGGTACCTATGAAATTATTTTTGGCGCCAATGATGGGAAGCTCTACGGGGTCCGCTATTCCGAGAATCAGCTATTAGAGATGTCGGGCTGGCCATTTTACTTGGGTGGCACCACAGCTTTAAAGAGTTCACCCGTAGCATTTGATCTGGATAACAACGGCGTGGCTGAGGTGGTGGCCTCACTCACCGAAGGGATGCTTTTCGCCGTTAATCTTGACGGTACGGTAGTGTCCAGTTTTCCGATCAATCTGAAGGGGTCGGTGGAGAGTTCCTTCACAGTGGGTGATCTGGATGGTGACGGTGACCCGGAAATTGCGGCAGCGGCATCCACGCAGCTTGTAGTTATAGATGTGAAGACGAGGGCCGGTGATGGCACCCGCTGGCGGATGTATAGGGGCGGACCTTTTCGCACAGGAATAATCTATGATCCGGCATTATCCATAGCTGATGTGCCTGATGAGTTACCTATAAAATTTTCAGTATCAGATAACTATCCCAACCCGTTCAATCCTACAACGGCAGTTGAACTCAGCCTTCCGAATGAACGTTTTGTCACCGCCGTTGTTTATGATGTAACCGGTAGAGAGGTGAAAATATTAGCTTCCGAACAGATGAATGGCGGCTTGCACCTGCTAAATTGGGATGGCACTGAAATGCGCGGTAATCACGTGGCGGCGGGTATCTATCTACTCTCTGTTAGGGCCGGCAATGATTTCCGGATCCGGAAGATGACCCTTTTGAAGTAAAGCTGCTCCTTTTTCATTATTACAAGCGATGATGTGTAGATTCCTTCATTAACAATGATTTTGCTATGAAGCGCTTTCTGCCATTTGTTTATCTTATCTCAACGTTGTCAGCGGAGATTGACTGTCCCAACGAAACCGCCCGGTATGTTGATTTAGACTCCACCAGTGTCACATTTGGTGATACGGTAGCCACCGGCCAGTGTGGATGCCTCGGCTTTTCCTCAGCCGTTGCGGGAACGGATACCTCGGTCCTGGTGCCAATTGTGGTATTTGACAATGAGGCTCTCAGGGGATTTCAGTTTACATTGCGTAATAATTCTAACGGCACGTTGCGTTTTAACTGGGCCCGAACTGGCGGCAAGGCCGCCGACTGGGAAGTGTGGGGAATAGAACATGCCGACGGATCGACCACTGTTTTAGGTTTGGACCTTGAAGGAGGGCAGACTGTGCAGAGCTCGGAAGGGGTTCTGGTAGAGGTCATGTTTGATGTGGTGAAAAGACTACCGTCCCAGCTGTCATTCTATCTTGACTCTAATGAAGATGTTATACTATCTGATGCCGATGGTGAGAACGTTCTCTGTGTATATCCCGATGAGCAGAATCCTGTAACCTATGAAGTGAACTGGCTCGCTGTTCATGAGCACAGTAAACTGGTGCCAGCACAGTTTGCACTACATCAAAATTATCCTAATCCGTTTAATCCCACCACTACATTCAGTTTCGACTTGCCCGGTGATTCTGATATTCGGTTAGCCGTTTACGACATGTTGGGGAGGGAGGTCGCTCTTTTGGTACGAGGCAACCTGTCGGCGGGGAGTCATTCCATGAATTGGTCAGGGCTAAATGATAAAGGGGTTCCTGTTTCAGCCGGTATATACTACATCAAGTTTGTGGCCGGAGATTTTTCTGAAACGAAGAAAATGACATTGTTGAAGTAGTCTCCATGCTGAAAAGATACTTATACAACCTTTTTATATGGGCAATGGCGTTATCACCTTTGCCCGCTCAGACAACTTACGGTACTGTAGCCGATCTGGAGGAGCAATGGAAGGAATACACTGGGTACCAGAAAGAGGAGCTCACAAGCTTTTGCGATTTTCTGTTTGATCAGGGGTATTATGAAAGATGTGTGGTGGCGTGCTTCAGGTATCTGTTCCTCTATCCAGATGATCTGCTGACACCGAATGTCTATTACAAAATTGCCAGGAGCTATGAAGAACAGGGAAAATACGTACTGGCCACCGATTACTTTAATAAAGCTCAGAACGAAGTACAGCCTAACAGCTCCGAATTCCGTGCGACACGGTACCGACTTATCTACCTCAACCTCATGCAAGGCGACTACGATACGGTTTATACCATGGTAGGATCCACACAAGATCCCTATCTGATCACACTGGACGGATATGCGAAATTCAATGATCTGCAATTCGAAGAAGCTAAGAAGAGATTCGACCAGGCACGGCGCATATTTGATTCGAAAGAGCACCGCCGTAACCTGACAGTGCTCATGAAGGCCTGCGACAATGTGGAAAAGCTCCCAAACCGGGATCCCGTTAGGACAGGGCTTTTCGGTATATTCCCCGGTGGAGGGCGCGTTTACCTCCAAGACTGGATTCCCGCCGTGGGTACCTTCGCTTCCATGACAGGATTGACCATTCAGTTCTTTGCTGGAGGACCGACGGTCATTGCCAAGTGGGTTCCTCGAATTACCCTGGTTGGGCTTTACGGGGGCAGTATCTGGGGATCAGTGAAGGGAATTGAGTTTGCAAACCGTGAGCGAGAGATAAGATATACCAAAAGAGTGCAGGCTCGGTATGGACCAGGCCTTTTTCTAGATTTTCCCGAGCCTGTAAGCCTTACAGTGCGGTAGAGTTTCCCTCGAAAAAATAGTTTGTCTCCGAGGTAAGTAAGAAGCTAACTTTATTTGCTCTAGAGGTTTGGTTTAAAGCAATCTTCTTAAGCTTATTTTTTTTCAATTTCGTTTTTTGACAATTGGTATGCGTATGGTGATGAGCGATGGCAGGAATTAACCTCGACAAGAGTGTTACAAAAAAACAAACAAACAACCCTAACAATGGAGAGTTTGATCCTGGCTCAGGACTAACGCTGGCGGCGTGCCTAACACATGCAAGTCAAGGAGAAC
>DTTI01000043.1 GCA_012964825.1 Candidatus Neomarinimicrobiota bacterium | reverse complement strand
AATAAAAGAACATTATCTTCTAATAAATCCTTGGCGTACCAAAGAGACATGATACTATTGGTAGTTAGGAAATGAGGATTTTCAAAGTAAGCAACATCATTCTTTAGTTCATTGCGAATAAGGTCTGCCTCATATCCAACAATGACAGTAATATCACTAATTCCTTTACTAACTAATAAATTGACTGAACGGCGGATGAGTGTTTCGCTTCCCGCAGTTAAAAGACATTTTGGTTTATTCATATTTAGGCCAAGCAACCGTTTTCCTACCCCCGCAGCCATGATGATAGCTTTCATTAAGAGTTTTCTCTTTCCATTATTATATGATTTTTAGTTTGTTGATAGTTATTAAGTATGTCCTCAAGGGCATTAATTAAAAAATCGATATCCGTTTCATTCTGTTCACCTAAATGACTCACCCGAAACACTCTGTATTTCAAATCGCCTCCATTTGGAGCCACAAAACAATTATAATCGTCCGCCAGCCTCGTAACCAAATCAAACGCATCAATATCCTTAGGGCAACTAATTGCTGTCAGAGCGTTTGAAGGACTATTTGGAAGAAAGCTAAGGGCCAAGTCCTTCAAGCGTTTTCTAAAATATTGAGCTAATTTAGAATGGTGAGAAACAAAAAAGCCTATTTCGCTCAATCTAATCTCTCTGAGCCGTTCGTGCAACATCATAAAATGGCCGATAACGGGCGTAAAAGGCATCTGTCCTCGCTCTTGGTTTGCAAGATATGCTTTGATATCAAAATAATAAGATTGGCAAGTCTTGGTTTCTAATCTCAACTTTGCTTTCTTGTTTAAAGCGAGAAAGGATAGCCCAGGTGGAAGAGCTAATGCTTTCTGGGTACTTAGCAGAGATACATCGACATGCCATTCATCCATCATAAAAATATCTGCACAAATAGTGCTGATAGCATCAACAACAAAGAAAACACCATATTTTTGAGTTAGTTCCCCAATAGCCTTTGTGTCGTAAATCATTCCAGTCGATGTTTCGTGGGCGTTGATTAGCAACGTCGAATACTCTTGACTCGATAGTCTGTGATCGAGAGCTTCGAGTGAAATTGGCTGGCCAGGATCCAGACTTATTTGTTCAAATGGGATTTCATGCTGAGTGCATAGATCAACCCACCGTTGACCAAAGGTTCCTCCATTCACAATCAAAACCTTGTCGCTTTGGTCGAGGAAGTTGAAAATCACAGCTTCCATCGCACCTGTCCCGGAAGCGGAAAAAATAACCACATCTCCCTGAGTGCCGAATATGTATTTTAGATCTTCAATAATCTCAAACGTGATCTGTGAGAATTGTTCTGTGCGATTATAAGGAAGCTGTGACGCACCAATTGCAAGCGTTCGAGCGGACATGGCTACTGGTCCAGGGGTAAATAATTTGATTTTATTATTCATTATTACTTGGTTCTGATCCTCTTAAGGATATTCCTTTGTATTCCTCAAATATCGCACTTACTGTAACCGCAGTCGGGGGCTGGATACAATTTTTGTCATGATATAAATTCCTCAAATTCTAGGTTGGCTAAAACTTCTTCAAAGAAAAGTTGAGTACCTGAATAATTAATCATCATCTTGGTCAATCAATATGTCTCCATATAGACCGGATATTGCTTGCTGAAACTATTGGTGAATCTACCTTTTGAATAATCAAACGATTTGATTTAAATAAGGGATCGTTGAATAAAAGAAGAAACAGCATTTCGCCGTTCTATGTACTTTCGAAGTCGTTTGATTTTATTTCTTTTTTGAGAATCCAGCATTGCAATAATCACATTAATGTTCACAGGGGAAATTACAGTTTTATCCCTCTGATGACGGCGGTAAAGTCAATCAGGAGGTCCAGAAACAAAAAAGGCCCCGTGAGGAGGCTAGTTGAGCCAGAGGCGTTTCCTTTTTTCATCCCGACCGTCCCCCCGTTAATTTCAAGGTTGAGATTGGGAAAGCGGTTCATTTCAAAAGCACCATTTTCCGGGTCTTTTGAAAGCCCTGGGCTTGTAGCCTGTATATATAGACCCCGGCACTGACCGGTGCACCCCGATAGTCCTTCCCGTTCCACACCAGACTGTGGCTTCCAATGGGGAACCAGCTTTCTGTGAGGGTACTCACCTCCTGACCCATAATATTATATATCCTCAAGGTAACCTGTGAAGGGGTGGGTACTTCAAAACGTATGGTGGTGGTAGGATTAAAGGGGTTGGGATAGTTCTGGTGAAGAGTAAACGTCTCTGGAAGCTGAGAGAGTATCTCCTGGGTCATGGAACTGACATATTCAGGTGAGCCGGCAATGACCTTGAAGGGATAGACAGGTAGCTTATCCCAGTTCTGGTTCAGGGTGACTGAA
>DTTI01000042.1 GCA_012964825.1 Candidatus Neomarinimicrobiota bacterium | reverse complement strand
TATTTCGTTACAATAAAGTAATTAATCATATAGAGGCTCGCACGGCGTTGAGTCTCCGGCGAATTCGTGAGAGGAGGGAATGTCCCACGACATTTCCTCCTTTTTTATTCGCCCAACTGAAACATCAAACCACGGAGGTCCATTATGGATTCCAGAAAAAAAGAGATCATTGCCCTCTTGACCGTTACAATAGTTGCAGTGGCCGCCATCGGCATCGGTGTCATCAGGAACCAAGCCCGCAAATCGGGACCGACCAAAGCTACTGAACAGGCCGTAGACAGATTCGCCCCTACCTCAGAAGTGGAAAGTGTCCTTATTTCACACGTGAAAACAGCTTTCGAAGAACCTGTTCCCATCGAGCCCCATGAGACAGTCATTGAGACAGTTGAACCGGTTGATAATCTCTCGCCGGAATACAACGGTCAGGGTGCAGTGGGCTGGACATTTCCAGAAGCTTTTGCCGACGCCCGCTTGAAACTAGGACCAGGCCAGACATTCATCTGGAATTCCCGGCCTTTTACCACCTTTTATGCTGAAGAGCTATCCATACTGGCCGGCGATCGACTTGCTGTGGCAGACAGCCTTCAGCCAGTAGAAAAAGCAGACACCACGTCTTCAGAAGAAGAATAGTAGTTCAAGGCGTTCCCCTCCTCGCGTCTTGATACCATAGGGCCGGCTCTTGTGCCTTGGGGGCCCGTTCCCGCGAGCGGAGTCCCTCAGGCCGGACCGGCCCTATTATTTTTTTTCAATTAACAATTTTTCAATTATCTTAATAGTGCCTGGATGACATTATTATCAGTGTTAGGCATCGAAGACCTTTCTTCCAAATTTCCGGCCTATGTGGCAAATCACTGCTAATTATGCTAGATTGAAAAGCGAGACAGAAACAAAAGGAGACGAAAGTGCTGAACCGACTTCCTGAAAAAACACAATCAAAATTTTCACGCCGCGCGTTCATGAAAACAGGCCTGATGGGTGCCGCGGCTGCGGCCTTACCGGGGTGCGACACTTCAGTGAGTATCAATATCCGCCGGGGACTGAAAAAACCGATAGGCACCAGTGACGCTGCCTGGAAAAATATCCGGGGCCAGTTCATTTTGAAACGGGGTGTCACCTACATGAATAACGCCAGCCTCGGCATGCCACCATCGGTAGTGGTGAAAGCTGTCTGTGACGGCTACGAAGCCATCTCCAGAGAACCACTCCACGGAAAGCACGACCTCCAGGACAAAATTGCCAAGGAAGTGATCCCCGGCCTGGCCAGGATGTTTGGCGCTGAGGCTGATGAGATGGTCCTGACCCGCAACGCTTCGGAAGCGCTTCATCTCCAGACAATTGGCCTTGAACTGAACCCTGGCGACGAAGTGATCATCACGACCCAGGAACACCCCGCCGGGCACCGACCGTGGATGTTCCGAAAAGAGCGGGACGGCATTGTGGTTAAAGAAGTATTCATCCCAAGCCCCCTAGAAAGCGGCGATGATGTGGTAAACCGCTTGGAAGCGGCCGTTACCCGAAAAACCAAGGCACTCAGTTTCTGCCATATCACCCGGGGCGGTCACCGGTACCCTGTGAAAAAACTGGCAGCCATGGCCCGGGACCAAGGACTTCTCACTCTGGTGGACGGCGCACAGGCGGCGGGCCAGTTCCCCATTAATCTCCACGACCTGGGGTGCGACGCCTACACCGTGAGCCTTCACAAGTGGATCCTGGCCCCTGCCGGAACAGGTTTTCTATACGTCCGAGAGGATGCAAGAGACAGGATCAGATCAGCCTTCAGCCCCGGCGCCACGGTAGAAGCACCCGGCTTCGATCCACCCGGTACCATGGATTTCCCCGTCCGGGCCGCCATCGGCACCGCGCTAAAGTTTGTGAACACCCTGGGACTGGAAAACATTGAGAAAAGGTGCCGCACCCTCTCGGATTATCTAAAGGCAGGATTAGCTGATATTAAAGGTGTGAAACTGTTGAGCAGTCCCGCTGAGGAGACCTCAGCACCTGGCTCAACCATCTTTGAAAAAGAGGGGCTGGACGCCATGGCCTCTGTCCCCTTGATGGAGGAGCGTATTAAAACACACATTGACGAGCACCAACGGGACGGCCACAATGCAATCCGGATCTCAACCCACGTTTACAACACCATGACTGAGATCGATCGACTGCTGGAGGCAGTGGCTACAGCCTAAGAATCGTTCTCCCTTGGTTATAATTAATTTTTCCAACCTGTCCATCCGGGGCCCCGGACAACCCGACCCGGTGTAGCGCCGGTATGTTCACCATCTTTGAGTACCTGTTCTCCGTTCACAAATACATGATATACACCTGTGGAGTATTGATGAGGCTCCTCAAAGGTTGCGTGGTCCTGGATGGTGGCCGGATCAAAGACAACCACATCGGCATAATACCCTTCCTTAAGCAGGCCCCGGTCCCTGATTTTCAGGTTTGACGCCGGAAGGCCCGACAGCCTGTAAACGGCCTCGTTCAGTGGGATTACCTTCTCATCTCGTACATACTTGCCCAATAGCCGCGCGAAGTTGCCGTAAGCCCGAGGGTGGGGGTTGTATTTGAGGAAATCACCCTCCGGTGCAATTGATCCGGCATCCGAATCAAAACTAACGTACGGGACCCGGATCTGCTTTCTCACATTCTCCTCTGACATGAGGAAATAGACCACACCCACCCGGCTTCCGTCCTCCAATACCAGATCCATAGCTGTCTCTTCCGGTGGGGTGCCGCGCATCTCGGCCACTTGCGACAGCGTCATGCCGATGTACTGACGTAGATCGGAGTTCCGGAAACCGCTCAAAAGAACTTTATCATAACCGGCTAGGAGGCCGAGATTTTCCCAGTCGTCTGTGTCTTCTTGCATCTCCGCTTTCACCCGGGTACGTATCTCAGGATCCTTAAGACGCTCTGCCCATTTATCATATCCCCCCTCTTGAACCCACGGCGGCATGGAGGCATTCAGTCCCGTGGCACCAGCGGTGTATGTGTACATATCGGCGGTGATGTAAAGTCCCGCGGCGCGAGCCGAATCCATTTTTGCAATGGCCAAGTCCATCTTGTAGTGGTTCTGTTTCCCGCCGGCTTTCAGGTGGTATACCTCAGCCGGGATATTCGCCTCATCAGCGATTAGTATCAGCTCATCCAGCGCCTGTAGCAGGCGGTTACTCTCACTCCGCATGTGGGAGATATACATGCCGCCGTAATCGGAAGCCACTTTGCAAAGTTCGATTAGTTCTTTTGTTGAGGAATAAAAAGCAGGTGCATAAATAAGGGATGAACCGATACCCATGGCTCCTTCTTCCATCCCCTCCTTGACCAAAACCCTCATATTCTCCATCTCTTCATCGGTAGGTGCCCTATCTTCATAGCCCACCTGGTGAATGCGCAGTGTAGTGGCGCCAATGAAAGAAGCCACGTTGGGAGAAACACCCTTTGTCTCCAGGAATTCAAGGTATTCCCCCAGAGTAGTCCACTCTGGTGGCGTGTCGTACTCTGCCTTCATTATTTCGCTTAGAGGTCCTCCCGAACCGCCTTCGCCAAACACCTCCAGGGTCACCCCCTGGCGGATGTCACTTTGTGACCGCCCATCGATGAGAAGCGATTCTGTAGCCCAGCTAAGCATGTTGATATAACCAGGAGTAACAGCCATACCCGAGGCATCCACTTCTTTTTTTCCCTTCCCGGGCAGGTTGAGCCCGATCTTGGCGACACGGTCACCGGAAATGGCCACGTCCGCTACATACCCTTCCGATCCGGAACCATCATAAATGGTGCCGTTTCGTATGACGTAGTCGTAAACGGGAGTTCCTGGAACAGAAGGGCCAGGTCCCGGAGTACAGCTCCACAGCAATAGAAATGAAAGAGTAAATTTTTTCATTTTTCCTCCTTTAGGGATTTTCCCTGTATCCTGGACCTTTCAGGAAGCGGCCAGGAGTTGCCCCAGTATGCTCACCTTCTTTTAATACATGGTCCCCATTCACAAAGACATGGTCTACGCCAGTTGAGTATTGGTTCGGCTCGCGGAATGTGGCGTGATCCTGGATGGTTTCAGGATCAAAAACAACCACATCAGCGTAATATCCCGCCTTAAGCCTTCCACGGTTCTTTAGTTTCAGATTATCTGCAGGGAAAGACGTTAGTCTCCGGACACCTTCCCCTACCGTGATGACACCCTCATCCCGGGCATATTTCCCCAAAACTCTGATAAAACTACCGTAGGCTCTTGGATGCTTCATTCCCGTAGACCAGGAAGGATCCACGGAGCCAGCATCTGAACAAAAGGCTACCCACGGTAGAGCAATCTTTTTTCGAATGTTGTCTTCTGACATACTGAAATAGACACACTGAATCCGACTGTCATCCTCCACCACCATATCGATGAGTGCATCGGCAGGAGCCTGTCCCCGTTCTTCGGCAGCCTCCGCCAGGGTCATTCCCACATATTTTTCACCCATCTTTTCATTCCGGAACCCTACCAGTAATATTCCCTCCGGAGGCTGAACGGCCAACTCCGCCTCAAGATCTTTCATGAGGCGCGGCCTAACGACCGGATCCTGCATCCGAGCCATCCAAGCTTCATGCCCCCCTTCCTGAACCCAGGTGGGAATAACGCCAGTGAGCCCCGTAGAGCTGGCGTTATAGGTATACATGTCGGCGGAAATGTCTAACCCATCTTCCCTAGCTTTATCCACCAAGTCAATCAGGTCGTCCAGTAGTTTCCAGTAGGGCTCTCGAGACGCTTTCAGATGATAAATCTCCGCCCCTACACCTGCTTCCCGGGCAATGCGTTCCAACTCACCATAGGCTTTCAGCAAATCTTTATCTTCACTTCGCATATGAGAGATATACCGTCCACCGTACTCCCCTACCACTTTTGACAGGGAAATAAGTTCATCCGTATCTGCATAATCAGCAGGAGCGTATATAAGGCTGCTGCCTAGGCCCACGGCCCCTTCCTCCATGGCTTCTCGGACCAGAGCCTGCATCTCGGAGATTTCTTCTGGGGTCGCTTTTCGGTTTTCATACCCCACCACGTGAATCCTGACCGTGGTTGCCCCTACAAATGAGGCGACGTTGGTAGAAACACCTTTATTCTCAAGATGAGTCAAGGCTTCACCCAGTGTGACCCAAGGTATATCTGAATCGTCTCCTGAGTTCCAATCCAGCATCTCACTTTTCATGGCGTCGCTTAAAGGACCCGGTGAATTCCCTTCACCAAATACTTCCAGGGTCACCCCCTGGCGGATATCGCTCTGGGAAAGGCCATCTCGGAGGAGAGAATTGAAAGCCCAGCTGAGCATATTAATAAACCCGGGGGTAACTGCCATGCCGGCAGCATCTATCTCTTTTTTCCCTTTACCCGAAAGTTTGGGACCTATTTTAGCGATTCGGTCGCCCGAAATGGCTACATCCGCTATAAATCCCTCCGATCCTGAACCATCGTAGACCGTACCGTTTCGGACCACTACATCGTAGGCAGAGTTAGTATTATCAGCTGTGTTTGCTGTCGGTGCACAACTCCAAAAGAAAAGAGCAGAGAATAATAATAGTGTAGTGCGTTTCATCTATAGTCTCCTCATTAAATGATGATTCTTATTTCTATTTCAAAAAAATTGATTCGATTATTTCCCCAACGGGGTGAATGCTACTATACTCAATACCCAGAAAAGCCGAGATCGACGCAGCGAACTGATTTGAGTACACCGTAGGATGATCCCTCATTTCTCCTCCCGCAGGCGTATCCGGACCCATGACCGAAAGCCATACTCGATCTGCATCTACAATTGAGCTTCCGTGGCTTGTCCATTTATCACCTTCTCCCCTGCCATGATCAGTAGATATCATGAGTGTAGTTTTATTCTTGTAAAACGGGTGGGACTGGAGAAATTCCCACAATTTTTCCATAAAGGCGTCTTGCACATTAGCTGCAGTAAGATAGCGGTCATACTTCCCCTGGTGTGCATAGTCGTCCGTGGCGTCAAATGAAATATATATGACTCTGGGGGTTTCTTTCTGTAGATATTCCATAGCCAGGTGGAAGGTAAAAGCATCCCACCGCACTGTATCGAAGGGTTTGGGCATTTCTGAGATCAGTTCATTTAATAGATTTTCCCTCTCTGTGAGATTCTTCCCCACGGCACCATCTTCACCAGCACTGACAGAAATCCCACTACGCTTACTGTTGATGATATAGGGAAAAACATCCCAGGAACAGAATGCAACTACCTTATCTCTGAACTGTTTCTGTCTATTAAGAAATTCTAACACAGTCACATTCTTATTCCACACTTTGTCATTGCTGTTGATGGCAGGATCTGCATATCCAACGAGTATCTCATTGTAGCCCGGGTAGGAAAACCACTCCTTGTTGGTTAGCTGAACGGTACTCCCAATGCGGTGATTCCCGTAAAGCTGACCTTCTTTTGCAATGGTTCCCCAAAAGAAGGGCATAAGCTTTTCCCTTCGTCTTTCCGGGGAATCAGCCCAAAACCTGTCTTGAGTCGCTTCCTCATTTTCTACAAAACTCTTGTTATTCAATATAGCTTTGTCGGCTCCCGAAAAAACCTCCTGCCACCTAACCCCATCCAATGTTATTAAAACAATATTCCTCGTTTGAAGTCCTGAGGCACATAATGTTGTAAGAAGTGTCAAAGTAAAGACAAGCAACTTCATCAAATATTCTCCTTAGGTGTCCGGTAGTTCACTCCTAACCTGTCCAAACGTTTAAAATGTACTGTTCTAAGGCGGTGAATAAATTTTTCAAAGGACCGTATTTTCTCCGGTGTCCAGAGAACTTCCGCCATGGCACACATGCGGGGAAAAATCATATACTCCGCATAATCTTCACTGCTTATATACTCTGTCCAGACATTTCCCTGACCACCTAAAATGTGGTGTGCTTTTTCAGGATCTATGTCTGGGGGCATGGGCTCAAATTCGTATACTTTCTCTAAGGAGAGAAAACCACCGATGGCTATCGGCTCAGCCTCCTTGTTTTCGGACTGATAGTAATCAAAGTAACAGTGCGAAGTCGGTGTCATAACTACATCGTGACCACTGTTGGCTGCTTCAATACCACCTTTAACTCCCCGCCAAGACATAACTGTCGCTTCCGGAGCAAGGCCACCTTCCAGGATCTCGTCCCACCCTATGAGCCGTTTGTTTTTTGAAAGAAGAAAGCGTTCAATCCTTTTTATGAAATAGCTCTGTAGTTCATGTTCATCCTTAAGACCCTCTTCCTTTATTCGCTTCTGGTCCAAATCATGCTCTTGCCACCTCACTTTCGGGCATTCATCACCACCAATATGTACAAAAGTGGATGGAAATAGCTCTATCACTTCAGTTAGCACATCTATAAGGAATTCAAAAGTTTCCTCCTTGCCGGCACAATAGACATCTTCATGAACTCCCCAGATCTTTGCCACATTAAAAGGTCCCCCTGTGCAAGACAGTTCCGGATATGCCGCAAGAGCCGCCACGCTGTGACCAGGCATCTCAATCTCAGGCACTACCGTAACAAACCGACTTTCGGCATATTGAACAACTTCTCTAATTTCATCTTGCGTATAAAATCCACCGTAACGGACGCCATCAAACTTCCGGGGTTCGTCAGAATAATGACCCGCCAGCGTTTCAGACCGCCAACCGCCCACCTCAGTCAGTTTCGGATATTTTTTGATCTCAATCCGCCATCCCTGATCCTCCGTGAGGTGCCAGTGAAATCTGTTCATCTTGTGCATGGCAATGAGATCTATATATCGCTTGATGAACTGAATAGGAAAAAAATGCCTTCCTACATCCAGATGCATGCCCCGCCAACTATAGCGGGGAGAATCAACAATATTCACGGAAGGCACGGAACTGGAGAGCCCTTTATTCTCACCTTCGTCAAAAAGTTGAATGAGCGTTACTACACCATAAAATAGACCAGAAGCATCTGGGGCCGTGATAGAAACTCCTGAAGGTGAAGTCTCCAGATGATATCCCTCCGGACTATCAAATTCATTCGAAATGTTGAGACGCAGGGCCGCATTGTTTTCGGTTTTTCTGACATTAATCCCGTATCTCAGGTTAAGGTGATCTGAGAAATAGGCAACAACGTAATCTATCTCGGGAGCTGATGAATTGATGGAATAGGTCGTTTCGTCGCTGAACTGATAGTATCCATCACGTACTTCAACCTTTTGTGGAAAAGGAATAAGCCCGAGATTCAAAGACTTATCTTTGAGATCCGTTATGGAAGCACAACTCCACCACACTAAAGCAGCAATAGCCGTCAACCTGATACGCTTCATGATCATCTCCTTAGCCTGTTTTTAGAGTTTATCGTGAGCGAGCGAAACGGTAGGCTGGATCCTCATCAAAGAATTCCCCTATCTCCATCTGCTCATTCACAAACATTTCAAGGTCTTCCGTCTCAGAAAAAATGATAACCCCATCCTTCTCATTTCCCACCGCTTTAAGCTCAATCTGAGATGATCTGATTCTCTTTTCGACATCGCCCATTTTAAGTGAGAAAAGACTCATTTTATTTTCCGATAGAACTACTTTGAGCAGAACATATCCCGGGATCGTAACAAAGTCTTCCACCGATTTCTTTTCTGTAGGGCTCACGACAAGAAAGGCATCCTGACCGACGGCATAGTGCTTCAAGATTAGATGCGTAGTCTTATTCTCCTCCTCCATCACCATCGCTTGATAAATTCCTCCGCCTTCGTTGGAGATGTAAACTTCCATCTTTGATTTGCTGTCAATCCATGCACCCACGAGACGTGATTCTTGCTTCAGTGATTTATCCCCAAGCCATGGATAAATCGATCGGACGACGCAGCTTGAGATTAGAAGCATCAGAGAGGTGATAATCAGGCGTGAACGGACAGACAACATTGTTGCACTGAGTTTACTTAACGTCCAAGAGTGAGGCAACAGATCCTCATTTAATCCTAGCTCCTTACAGTTCCAAACGGGCGATCACTTCCCTTAATCCGTCGGCCACAATCTCTCCACGGTGATATCTGTAAACAGATTTACTAATCTTTACACCCGCGTCAACAGCAGAGTCGTGCTCGGCCCAGCCCCGTGTCAGAATCACAAGAACAAAAGGAGAGTCGTTCCTCGGCATAACAATGGCGGCGTCATGGGTAATGCCAGTGATCCACCCTGTCTTGTGGGCCACGGCGGTTCCGAGTGGCAAACCGGCGGGGATCATTTCATTGAATTCTTGGCGCTTGAGAATTCCGATCATTTCCTCTCGGGATTTGGCGCTAACGAGTTCAGATTCATAGACTGCTTTCATGGCCATCATCATGCCGTAAGCATCGGTCCGGTTGCTCAAACCTTGATCAAACGCTTTCAGGTCCTCCACACCCCTTATGACCGAGACGCCCTCGGCACCCACCTCTTTCAGGGTTGACATGACAGCTTCCGGATCCGCCAGCTCGATGAGAATATTGGTGGCCAGGTTGCTGCTGGTGGTGATCATGGCCTCAATAAGATCACGGATAGTCATATTATTACCCACATTCTCAATCAGTGTCTTGTCTTCATCCTCATCCAGGGGGATGGAGAAAGGAGTACCATCCACGATACTCTTAAACTCGTTTCGGACCACGAGGGAATCTTCCAAACTGAGCTCACCCTCATCATGCATGTAGTAGAGCTGAAACATTACAGGCGTTTTCATGGTGCTGGCAGCGTGGAAAACTGTTTTCCCATTGTGGAAGAATGTGGAGCCTGAACCGAGGTTCAGATAAGCCACACTGATCTCATGCTGTTCAGTGGGCGCCTTGTAACATCCCACCGCCATGATAACGATGAGAAGAGAAAGTGTGATGACCAGTCGTTTCAGCGGTTTGGAAAAATGAACGACTGAACCATTGAAATATCTTTCAAACTGGTAAGGTCAGGAACAGGCTCCGACAGCGGCACTGTAAACATGCCATCCGATTTCTCTTTAACAAGCATGCGGACCGTTTCCGTCAGTTCCTTTTCATTCCTTTCAGAGTGGAGCGGTGTCTCTCTCAGCAGAGGCAGCATGACATCGGTGTCCAATCTGAAAATGTTCATGCTGACGCCTACCCTTCCGTTTTTATCGGTGGCCTTCAGCACCTCCTCCTGACCGGGCTTCTCCACAATATCCGTTAGGTAACCATCGTCACTTTTCCAGATGACGGCGAAGGCGTTCACCCGTTCAGGTTCAACACCCAGGGAGTTCCTGTCGTAGTCAATGAGGGCGGAAAGGTGCTCATCTTTTAGCAGCAGGCTTAGGGCATAAACGGAATAGAGGTTATCACTGTTACAAACAGTGAACTTCTGCCCTTCCCAGTCCGGCTGGGCTTCCAGTCCAGACAGTACAGCATCGGCAGTCCCTAACGGTTTGGTCCGCCCCTCTGGGATTGTCTGCACCGCAAAGGAAAATGAAAGGCCCTCAAAATCGGGATCCCCGGCGTGAGCGGTGTAATAGTTGCGTACAGAATCATCTTTGTCATTTACAATGAGTAACACATCCCGGTAGCCGGCGTCCCGTGCGTTGAAGAGATGGTAGTCCAGGAACGGCCGGGAGTCCTCCCCCAATTCCAGCATCATTTTCGGCTTGGCCAGGGCCTTTTTCGCCAACTCAGAGCCCCCTTCCGCCTCCGCTGATTTCTTCATCCGGGAAGAGACACCCGCTGCCATGATCATCAGATTCCTATCCATCTTTTACCGACCCTTTATCCACATGAACAATATAGGACTTTCCTCCTGCTTCCTCGATAGCAGTGGCCACATTATCTGCGGCATTAGGCGCATAAGCGAACATACAACCACCGCCTCCTGAGCCATTGATCTTGCCACCGTATGCACCGGCCGCAATGGCCGCCTCCAGCATTGTTTCAACCTTGTCTGTTGAAACGCCAAGCGCATCTCGGAGAATGACGTGTTGCCGGTTCAACAGATCCCCCAGCCGTGCTCCGGCCACCTCTTTCTTTTGTAATAAATCCATCCCTTCAGAAGTGATATCCCTGTTGAGGAGGGTCTTAGTTAGAAGGGCCATCTCTTCTTCCGACAGACTCTCTATTTCGGCAACCTCATTGACCGTTGCTGTGTGAAGAGAAAAATCCCTGTTTTCTGCCTGTACTTTGGCAACCAGATCTATCACCCGCTCCTTCGATCGTGAAAGAACCGCCTGGGTATCTTTTTTCTCCAGTGAGTCACCCAGTACAAATGAACCCAACCAGCACGGCAATTTTTCCACAACCATTTCAGGCTCAGACGCGATATAGACAACACCACCCACCGCACTTGTGTAGTGATCCATCATACCTCCGGCTTCGTCGAATTCCTTTACTTCTGACCGGTATGCCAGATCCGCCAATACTCTCGGCTCCAAGTCCACCACTTGGTCACTCATGGCGGACAGAAAATTGATCCAAGACACCACCATGGCTGAGGAACTGGACGTCCCTGCCTGAACGGGAATATTCCCATTAACTACGCAGTCACAGCCGTTCGAAAAGGTAAATCCGTCTTTTCTAAGTGTATTGATGCCGCTTTTGAAATAATCAGCCGCTTTCGTGTAGGTAAGGTCACCTTTCATGGAAAATGTCTCTTTCCCGCCCACATCAGGTAGGTCGACATTTACAGTCATGTCCCCCCGGGTTTGACCCTCTATAGTGACACGCAGCGAAATGGCGGCGGCGATGACAGGTAGGCCAAGGTAATCCTGGTGTTCGCCGAAAAGGCAAATACGGCCAGGGGAAGAAACGATCATTTTTTCGTTATCTCCAAGTCTTAAAGAGCCCAAATGCTGCCGCCGCTCCCACACCAAAGATGGTAACAGAAAGAAAAACGTTTCCGTAAATCATATAGCCTGTTCCGAACAGGAATGCATAAATGGCCACACACCCCAGCGCCATTGAGAGAATCCCTCTGGGTACCGGCCATTCTCCGCCCGTACTCTTTTCGAACTGTGCCCATCCTGGTCCGCCGGGATTGATCTTACTGACAAAACTGGTAAGTACTGATTCACTGGTAGGCCGGGATAGAAATGTGGCCGATACCCAAGCCAATGTGGTAATACCTACACCCGCCACTAGCTGCTGCCAGTCGCCCAGTGGACCAAAGCCTGTAGATTGATGAATGAAACGGAAGTAGATCGCCACCCCGAATGAGACTGTCATAGCTGTGATTTCGCTGATGGCATTAATACGCCACCAGAACCAACGGAGAATAAATAACAACCCTGTACCGGCACCGATCTGAAGCATGATCCAGAAACTTTCCAGCGCAGTCTCCAGCCAGAGCGCAAGTGCACCGGCGCAGACCATAAGTATAACGGTGGAAACACGCCCCATGAGGACCAACTCCTTCTCCGGTGCAGCAGGTCGGTAAAACCGTTTATAAACGTCGTGAACCAGGTAAGATGCTCCCCAGTTAAGATGTGTTGAGATGGTAGACATGTAGGCGGCGATGAGAGAAGAGACCACCAGTCCCATCAGGCCCGCCGGTAGGAAAGTGAGCATGGCGGGATAGCCGAGATCGTGGTTCACAATGCCCGCTGCGTCAGGAAAGGCTACGCGAAGGTCATCCAGTTCAGGAAAGACGATGAGTGAACAGAGTGCAACAATTATCCACGGCCACGGCCGGAGGGCATAATGAGCCGCATTAAACAGAAAAACTGCACCCACCGCATTATTCTCATCTTTCGCCGCCAGCATACGCTGGGCGATATATCCCCCGCCCCCGGGCTCAGCGCCTGGATACCAGACACTCCACCATTGAACCGCCAGCGGTATAATGAACACAGCCATGGCGTGGGTCGGATCGGAAAAATCAGGGATAAGATCAAGTTTATCCGCCACATTTTTGTGGGTCAAGAGCCCAGTAAGGCCTCCCACTTCCGGCAGCCGCAACGCCACCACGGCGGCACTGACGCCCCCTACCATAGCCATGGCGAACTGGATCATATCTGTGATGAGAACACCGCGCAGGCCGCCCAAGGAACTGTAAATCACCGTCACCGTGCCGGCAATGAGAATAGTCTGAATAGGTGACAGACCCAGAAGAACAGCACCGATCTTCACCGCCGCCAGTGAGACCGATGCCATAATGACCACATTGAAGAAAAAACCGAGATAGACAGCCCGGAACCCACGGAGAAAGGCAGCAGGTTTACCGCTGTACCTCAGTTCGTAAAACTCAATGTCCGTCAGAACGCCGGATCGTTTCCACAACCGGGCGTAGACAAAGACGGTTAGCATTCCCGTCAATAGAAAGGACCACCAGATCCAGTTGCCGGCCACACCATCCCGGCGGACGATATCGGTCACCAAATTCGGTGTGTCCGTGGAGAAAGTGGTAGCCACCATGGAGATGCCCAGAAGCCACCACGGCATTTGCTTCCCGGCAGCAAAAAACTCTGTAGAATCCTGGCCGGCCCGCCGCGTTACGGCGATGCCAATGGCGAGACTTATGAGAAAATAAAGAACAATGAACGACCAATCCAGCGAGGAAAGAAGCATATCACTCCGAGGTTAATCCTGAAGAGAGTTTAATACTCGTCGTTCAGGGCGAAAATAGGTTTATTTGTTTTCCATTTTCCCCGGGTAAAGTCGGGAAATTTCACTGAAGCGCTCCCCCTATCGATGGATTTCTCGGAGAGGGGGCTGATGACACTCATGGAAACGGCATCATAGACGTCAATGGGTGGCGATACACCCCGCTTGATGGATTCCAAAAACGCACGGACGATGAAAAAGTCCATGCCGCCGTGGCCGGCGCCGGTGGCTTCATCCTCAAACCGCTTCCAGACGGGATGGTCATACTTCTTTAGGTAAGGCTCATCCGGTTCCCACCGATGATCTTCGGGACTTACCCCTTCTATGTAAATGGAGTTGTTGTCCTTCATCCAGAGCCCCCGAGTTCCCTGAACACGGAAATTGAGAGAGTAAGGTCGCGGGGAGTTTGTATCATGGCTCAGAATGACCGTCTGGCCATTGGCGCACTTGATGACCGTGGTAACAATATCGCCCAGCCGAAATTTTACCGATGCATTGGGATGGTCCGGGCCGGCTTGATCAACGATATATTTATGGAGGCCCCTGGTTTGAGTCGCCGTGGAGGTAAGATGGACAAATCGGTTTCCACGGTTAATATCCAGCATGGTGCTCACCGGACCCACACCGTGGGTGGGATAGAGATCACCGTTTCGATCAACGGAGTTCTGTGTACGCCATTTGGCCTCGCTGAATCCCTTTTCACCAAATTCCACGCCGTTACCATAGGGCCCTTGACCATCGTTGAACTTTACGTGGCGAAGATCGTGTTGATAACCGCCCTGACAGTGCAAAAGTTCACCGAAAATCCCCTTTCGAACCATGTTAAGGACAGCGATCACATCCCGTCGGTAACATACATTCTCGAGAATCATGCAAAATTGACCCGTTTTTTCTGAGGTACGAACAAGATCCCAGCATTCACTCTCAGTAAGGCCGGCAGGTACCTCCACACCTACATGCTTCCCAGTCTCCATGGCAGCAACGGCCATGGAGGCGTGCCAGTGCCACGGGGTGGCAATAATCACCCCATCCAAATCCTCCTTTTGCAGGAGGTTTTGATAATCCTTCTCCCCATTTTTATAGATTTTCGGATGCGGGCGTTCAGCTTCATCATAAACAGACAATGCCATACCAATCATCTGTTCATCAATATCGCAAATGACGGGAATCTCCACATCCTCTCTTTTCAGCGCCAACTTGATATGCCACTGGCCCCTGAGACCAGTACCAATGACGCCGATTCTCATTTTACTTTTCATGGTAGAACTACCCAATGCAACTTTGGGCAAAACTGCGACCGCCACACCAGAGATAGCGACACTTTTCATGAATTCTCGGCGATTCACATTTTTTTCACTCATGTTAACTTTCCTTTCCAATAAATTTTATACACTCTTTGTGAACACATTTTGTTTAGTTTCCGTTCAGCTTCAGAAATAGGACTATACCGAAGGCTGCTCCAAAAAGATTTGCTGTCAGGTCTTTCCAGCAGAAATGATTATTGAGCTGTTTGGCATCAGCAAATTCCTTTCCAACACCAATAGAAAACATGGTTGACGATCCCACAGCAGAAGCATCACCGGAATCGTTGTCAACCACAGCTAAACAGGCTTGCGACAAGAAGAGAGTTCCCAGAAGGCTTGCCGTAAAATGGTGAAACTTGTCCTCGGAGACCCAGGAATCATTAAAATTCATATTCTGTGTATATTTTACACTTTTTGTTGAATCACCGTACAATCCCTTTTGTTCTGTATAATGTTTTTCGCCAAAAAGGGAAGAAGACAGGATTATTACAAATAAAGCTACTTTGTAATTCCTCCAAAAAGGAAATTGTCTGTTTTCAACACTGCTCATTCGTCATAATGTAATTTAAGTTCTTCCCTTGGACAACGTTTCGCAGCACTGTTTGAAATTGGGCGTGCTTGATCTTATTTTCTATCGCTGGGGAAAGAGCTTCATCTCAAAAAAATCAAAATGACATCCCAAATCACTATCAGCCCTTCTATTCCGCAAAGAAATCGAAAGATCCTTCCAATAATTGCGCGGATATTGCTCCGACTATCCAAGTGGCGTGTTACCGGAGTTGTACCCGATGAACCGAAAATAATTGTAATTGGTGCTCCCCACTCCTCAATGATAGATGGTTATTATGTGATGCTGGCTGTACTCTCACTGGATGTCAAAGTAAAGTTTTTAGCAGCGGTGTGGACATTTTCCCGGCTACCCATCCTTGACAGCCTTTTCCCCAGTTCTCACAACAATCCTGACGTATACGGCGTCCGGTGGCCGCTCGGTTGGCTTCAGGGCATTTTGATGAGACGACTAGGCGGGATTCCTGTTGAAAGATCTTCGGCAGCAGGTGCTGTGGACAAGCTTGTAGCAACAATCAACGAAATGGAGAAAATAGTTCTTATGCTTGCTCCAGAAGGGGGAACAGAACCTTCCGAGAAGTTCAAATCCGGCTTTTATGTACTGAGCTCCAAACTGGATCTTCCCATTCTCCCTATTCAATTCGACTACAAGAATCGCCGTTTTAATCTTTTGGAACCGTTTTACACCACCGGTAACAGAGAAAAAGATATGGCGGACATCAGACAGCTTTTCCACGGTATCGAAGGCAAAAACCACACCTTCATAGCTTGACAGGCGACTCTATTTCAGATAGGTGTCCAGCCAGACGGCCGTCTCCCACAGTGAATGCATGACCGATTCCCTGGCCCGGTAACCGTGACTCTCGTGAGGAAGCATCACTAACCGTACGGTGGCGCCGTGCCCTTTCAGGGCGTGGTAGAATCGTCTGCTCTGAATGGGAAATGTTCCTGAGTTGTTATCGGCCTCACCGTGAATCATCAATAACGGTTCGTTCACTTTTTGCGCATGCATGAAGGGTGACATGGCAAAGTAGATTTCCGGTGCCTCCCAGAAGGTCCTCTCCTCCGCCTGGAAGCCGAAAGGTGTGAGTGACCTGTTGTAGGCGCCGCTCCGGGCGATTCCCGTCCTAAAAATATCGGAATGGGCAAGTAGGTTGGCCGTCATAAAGGCACCGTAGGAGTGACCGGAGATGGCCACCCGATCCCTGTCCGCCACGCCCCTGCTCACCATATAGTCAACCGCACCCTGGGCACTGGCCACCAGTTGTTCAACAAAACCATCATTGGGCTGGGCATCTCCCTCCCCAACGATGGGCATAGTGGCGTTGAAAAGCACCCCGTAACCGTGAACCAGCATGGCCAGGACCGACGTGGAACTAGAGGTTGGGTTGATCCTCACAAATCTGTAAGGAGAGCCAGTCACCTGGGAGGCCGCTTTCGAGGTTTTGAACTCCCGGGGGTAGGCCCAGACAATCATGGGGACGGGGCCATCTTCAGGAGTGTGTCCCGGAGGCAAATAGAGAGTCGCCGTTAGGTCCACACCATCACTTCGTTTGTATTTGACCAACTCTTTGTAGACACCCTTCATCTGGGGATAAGGATGAGGAAAATCTGTCATTTGATCAACACTGCCTGTTTTAAGATTCCTGACAAAGACATTGGGCTGGTCGTCCATGGATTCACGGATAGTGATAATAACAGAATTATCCACATCCAGAATGGCCACGGGGCGTTCATAATAGGGTGATTCTGACCGGAACAACCGAGTTGTATTTCCCGATTCTATATTGAGTTCATCCAGGAAGGGGCGGTCTCCCTCAGGCGAGGCGCCGTTTCCTGTAAGATAGATGGTTTTATCGTTATTTCCGGTAAGGAGGACATAAGCACCATTATTGTTCATTTTCGTTACAGGTGAGCCCGGATCACTGTACCTGTCCTCGTAGAGCCGGTCGAAGACCAGCTTAAGTGATTTACTTGGGCTGTTCGGGGTGACTGCCCAGGTCTTGGTCTTTCGGCTGCTCCATTCCCGGGTGGTGACCAGGGCTAAATCGCCCGTTCCCCAGAGAATGTAACTGTATCTCAGATCGAGATCCACCAGGGTCGTTGGGTTACCAGAAAAGGGTGCCGGGTGAATAAAAATCCTATCTCGAACTTTCGCTTCCGCTCGAGGATCACCGCCGTCCTGGGCTTCCGTCCAGTAAAGGGTGGCCGGCGCGTCGGAACGCCACCCGTAGGACCGGGGTCCCGTAGGGACGGCACCGAAACCCAGGGGCAGCTGCTCCGCAAGGGGCATATCCGTGGCAGTATGAACGACTTTTCCACTCAGGTCCCACACCTCCACAAGGGTGGGAAACCTGTAAACGGGCACCAGGTAGGAGTACGGCCTGTGAACCGTCTCCACCAGCAGCATCTTACCGTTTGGGGTAGGCTCGGCCCGGCGAATGATGGCCGGCTTACCCAAGTTTGTCACTTTCCCCTTCACCGTTACATGGACAACCTGCGAGGTGAGATAATGATCAAACAGCGTCTCATCATGGGGAGATTTTAACAGATCCTGGTAGGTTCTGGCCGGCGCCTTTTCGCCCAGGTTCTCCTGGACCACGGGGCCTTTCGGCACCGTACTCTCAGCTGGGGCCGGGCCTCGTCCAGCCGGAACTGTGAGAGCCACCAATCCTTTATTGTCAGACAGCCACCTGAACGGCGTACCGTATGTGTCATTCAATGAATTTTTCATCGCCTGTTTCGCTTTCCCTCTTTTGGTGTCGGCGATCCAAAGTGAAATGTTTTCATTTGAGGTGACGGCGAATGCCAATTGCTTACCGTCAGGTGACCAGGAGACTCTGGAAATTATCGGGTTGGCGGGCAGTCTGGTAACTTTTACCTCCTTACCTCCCATGACGGGCCTGATGGATAGGCCAATGTAGTGACTGCTCCGACTACGGCCGTTTGTCCGTGGGTTAATTCTTAGCCCAGCGATTCTTAGCTCCGGCTGGGACAATTCATCAATGCCGGGCATAGCTGGTCGCTCCATAAAAACAACCTGCTCCTTTGATGGACTTAACATAGTGTTGGGAGTCAAAGGAGCGTTCACCAAGTCCGCAATAGCCTTCGGAGGTGTCTGGTAGGTGAGGGGTTCCTGGGCATAAGACCACCCTCCGAAAAAAACCACCAGTATTGAAAAAACTGTTTTTTGGGTTCTCATTTTGAATAATCCTCCACTTTTTATTGCTGCTGAGAACTTGGCACAACCACGCCGCCTTTATCACGGCTGGCAGCCAGTCGGTTGAAGTCAGCCACATCTTTTTCTATCAGCCTGTTGAATTCAGACTGATACTGATCTACTCGTCCCTTGAGCACTTTATACACTTCCTCCTGTTGCCTATTCGGCGAAAAATCGACGGAGCCGGGATGAAATCCATCTCCGCTGGCCAGATCTCCCGTAAGAACAGAAAGTTTGCTGTAGAGCTTATTGGTATATCTGAATGACTTTGAGTCACCCTCAGCGAGAACCGGCTGGAATACTTTGTCTTCCAGTTCCTGTAGTTTTTTATTAAGAGCGTCCCCCTTTTCAACAATATCCATGCTCGTTTCATCGCCTTTCATAACAGCCTTCAGATCTTCGATCTGACGCTTCATCCATTCGATATTGCTGATCATATCCGAAACAGTGTTGAGGTCTTGACGAATCCGGAGTAGAAGTGCCACCTGATCATTAATGTCAGCCAGGGTCCCTTCCGACCGGGGGTCCTTGAGGACCTCGAGATCGGTTGTCAGTTCGGTCTCTTCGACCATCAGCTTGACAGAATAAATTCCCGGGGCCACCATGAATCCTCGGAAACCGGCGTAAGTTCCCCAGCTCCGGATAGGATACCACCCTTCCCGCTCCCAGGTTTTCCTGAAGCGCTTTTCTTCAACCAGATGAGGATTGTGTGGCGGTTTGGTCCGAAGTTTGGCCTCCCTTGCTCCCTCGTATCTCAAATTCCACGCTACACGATTGATCCCCTTTTTCTTGGTCCCCTTCAGAGATCTCACAATGTCTCCATTATTATCCAAGATTGCGATATTAACATCTCCCTCAGGCTCATCTTTTAGGTAATAATTGATCAGGGCACGGGCATTGGGACGTGGACCGTTTCTCAAGGGATGCATGCGGTATGCCTGCCGGAGATCAAACAGGTGAACATTCCTTGCCAGAACTTTCTCATTCAGCTGTCTCAGCGGTGTCACATCATCAAGTATCCAGAAACCCCGGCCGTAGGTGGCTACCACCAGATCATTGAAGTGCTCCTGGGTGACCATGTGGTGTACCGGTGCATAGGGCAGGTTATTCTGAAGCGGCAGCCAGTTCTTGCCGTCATCAAAAGAGACGTAGATAGCATTTTCCGTCCCCACATAGAGCATCCCTTTCCGGACGGGATCTTCATGAATCCAATGTGCATAGCTGAAAACACTTTTCGGTATACCGTTGCTGATGGACCGCCATCTTTTTCCGTAATTGGTCGTTTTGTAGATGTAAGGATTGCGGTCGTTCATCTGGTGAAAATCTACGGTGATGTAGGCTGTACCGGCATTGTGGGGTGACGGCTCAATGTTGCTGATGGTTCCCCACTCAGGAAGGCTGGGGATATTTTTTGTAACGTTCGTCCACTTCTTGCCGCCGTCCCGGGTCACATGGACAAGACCATCGTTCGTGCCGGCCCAGACAACACCGGGCTCCACTCGGGATTCAGCAATGGCGAATACCACACAAGCATATTCCACACCGATATTGTCTTTAGTAAGTCCGCCGGAGGGACCCATTCGACTCATGTCGTTGGTACTTAGATCAGGAGAAATGATCTCCCAGCTTTCACCTCCGTCCGTCGTTTGATGGACAAATTGACTACCCACATAGACCTTGTTATTGTCATGGGGAGAAATGGTAATAGGGAACGTCCAATTGAAACGATATTTCGCCTCACTGGCAGAGGCACCGTATGACGATTCAGGCCACACCCTTACCGTTCGTTCGTGCCCAGTGCTATAGTTCACTTTTGAGAAGTTGGAACTGAAGCTCCCACCCCAGACAATGTTAGGATTCACAGGATCGGGGACAATAAACCCACATTCACCTCCGGCTGTGTTCTCCCATTCACTGCTTACAAAACCCCATCCGCCGCGGCCAGGAGCAGCAGTGCTAGGTCCTCTGTAACCGGAGCCGTCCTGCATCCCACCGTAAACGTAGTAGGGAATCTGAGTGTCCACCGCCACGTGGTACATCTGGGCGATAGGCAGCCGGATCCGCTCCCAGGTCTCACCGTGGTTGTTGCTGATGACAATACCGCCGTCGTCAGAAAGGATTATCCGGTCGGGATTAAGAGGATCCACCCACTGATCATGCGTATCGCCGCTCCACCCTGACCGCTCACTGGTCAGTCCCCCGTCATAGGTGACGCTGTGACTGTTGGCGGCAAAATAAACCTCATTTTCACTGGCCGAAGAGACAACAATACGGGAGGCGTAGTGAGGCCTTTCATTCAAGATGCGGTCATAGCTCACCAACCGCCATGAGTCACCGCTGTTATTGGAGCGCCACAGAACGCCCCTATTGGGAGAACCTGTTTCAATAAGTGCATAAACCACATCCGGATTAGTTGGTGCAATGGCAAGACCCACTTTGCCAATGGGCGGCTTAGGAAGACCCTTTTCCAGCCTTTTCCAGGTCGATCCGCCATCAGTGGAACGCCAAACGCCGCCGTTGGGACCACCACTCTCCCTGCCCCAGGTCTTGATAACGATGGGCCACATTCCCGCAAAGAGTATCCGGGGATTATCCATATTCATGGCGATCTCGAAACAACCGGTGTCCTCATCCACAAAAAGGACATGCTCCCACGTTTTTCCTCCATCTTTAGTGCGGAAAACGCCCCTTTCCTTCTGAGGCCCATATCCGTGTCCCACGGCTGCTACGAAAACAATGTCGGGATTCCTTGGATCGATGACCACCCGGCCGATCCTGCCAGTTTTTTCCAGCCCCATGTGGTTCCAGGTTTTACCACCGTCCGTTGATTTATATACACCATTTCCTATAGAGACGTTACTCCTGATAAAGGCCTCTCCCGTACCGGCCCAAATGACGTGGGGGTCAGACGGCGCTATAGCCAAAGCACCAATTGACTGTGCCGGCTGATCATCGAATAGTGGTTCCCAGTTCCGTCCACCGTCTTCAGTTTTCCAGACCCCTCCAGAAGAGGCACCAACGTAATAGGTCAACGGGTCACCGGGAACTCCCACCACAGCGGATGTCCTGTTACCCGGGGGCCCGATATACCTGTAGTCTAGGTTTTGATAAACATCTGGTGTAATTATCTGGGCAAAGGAAAAGCCCGAAAGGGAAAGAAGACCCCAAGAAAGAACTCTGAAACCTATAGGCCGTCTGAAAGTAAAAAAAGTACGCATGCTGCTACTCCTATGAATAAGCATTAAAGCAATTCTTTTCCCGGTAAACTTCACCGAATTAATCCTTGAAAGAATCGATGATTTTGAACTCGATCGGCTTCCGGAGGATACACCAGGCTGTGATTAATAAGCAAGCCTTTCTATCGTAATAAAGCCGGCGTATATTTAACCTTTTCCAGCCCCAGGACGTCTAAAGGGCAAAACAGTAAGGAGAAAACATGAAACGGCAATTTGTAACTTTCTCACTTGTAGCAGCAGTTGCAATCTTCCTCGCTGGCTGCGAGAACCCTTTTGCGCACAATGATGAAATTCAGCTCGATTCGCCTGAGCTGGAAATGTTTTCCAGTGAACTGGAAAATGATTTAAATCTGTCTGACAACAGTATCAAGAACCTCCGTTCTGCCCTGAGCAGGCACGGCAGGGGCGGCGAAAGAGACAGGGATCCCGGTTTCCTATGGAAACTGGCCGCTGAGCTTCAGCAGACACTGACTGAGGAAGAGAAAAATAAGATCTTTTCCAGACTCGAAGATGCGAAGGAAAAGGGGAAAGATAGAGGCGTTGGTCGTGATAAAGATTCTGATAGAGGTCGGGGCAAAGATGATGACAAAGACCGGAAGGGAAAAGATCGGGGCGCCCTGAGGGCTATATACTCTGTTCTCACGGAAGACCAGAAACCTGAATTCGACGCCATTATGGAAGAATTCAAAGCGGGCATGGACGCCCTTTTTGCCAGTATCAAGGCCGGCGAGGTTACCCGGGAAGAAGCGAAAGCGGAAATTGAGTCAATGGAAGAGGCTATGAAGGCCGCCATTGATGCCCTGTTAACAGATGACCAAAAAGCACAGCTGGAGCAGATGAAAGCGGACCGGGAAGCAGAATTGAAAGCCTACATGGAAGCCGTCCGCCAGGCAAAGACCGAAGCTCTCGGACTTACCGATGATCAGATTGCCGCTTTAGATGCCGCCAGGGAAAGCATGAAAGCTGAACTGGAAGCCCTAAAGGCCCAGGTTGAATCCGGTGAATTGGAAAAAGAACAAGCCGGTGAGGCTGCAAAGGCCATTTTCGAGGCCAATAAAGCTGTGATGGGAAATATCCTAACCACCACACAGCTGGAGATCATCAAAATTCATGAGTACCTCGAAATGAGATGGCGGCATAGTAAAGAAAGAGGCGGCAAAAACGGAGAAAGAGGAGGCCGAGGCGGATAAACCTGAATAATCTTTAAACGACACAAAAAAGGGCGATCAAATCGCCCTTTTTTGTGTGATAGTAGTGGGTATTCTATACTTATTCAGGAAATACTAATTACTTTATTTACTTTTTATTATATACCGCTTTTTTTGATCCTTTGTAAACAAACCAATCATCACTTTTAATTTCGTGATAATGATCAGATTCATCTAATAATATTTTAGCTGTAGTTTTTCTTACCGAAGCAATTTCAACTCTTACTCCTTCTGCTTTCAAATGAATAACCAACTCAACAAAGTCTGAATCACCTGACATGATTATTATTGTATCAACCTTAGAAGCTAATTGAGTAGCTTTAATTGTAAGTGGGATATCAGCAGATTTATGACAAGGAACTACTGATCCATAATAATTTTCATGAAGACGATCAGCAAATTTTTCAGATATAGATTTCCCTTCACGAAAATAGATTAGCCTGTTTAAACCCCTTCCATTTAAGAGCTTAGGTATAAGTGTATCAAAGTTAATCATAGCATTTGTCAATTTTGACATTTCATGAATACTTCGCTCAATATTGTTTCCATCACATAAAATAGCAACGGACTGGTTAATAATTAATTCAGTCATTTTTATTTTCTTCTTCTTTTGGTTCGGTTATTTTTTCTTTTATAAATAGTTTTTGAATTAAAAGTATGAAGTGGTCTCTCCTTTGCAGTTTCAATCAACAAAGGAATTCCTTAATAATTTTTCTTTTTGTAGACTTAATCAGTTGAGTTTCATATTTACCTTCAATCTCAAAAAAGGGGGAAATTTTCAGTAAATCAATATGGCCAATACAGCATCTCTAGATTTTAAACAATTATAAATCAACTCAATTAGACTCCTGGGATTTATTTTGTTTTTAAATCCCACATTAAGGTTAATTAGTCTGCAACTTTGTACACTTTGTCTCTTTTCCGGACTTTCTTCTTGAGTTTGAGACCTAAACTGTCTTTCTTTTTCACTTTGTCCACACTTTCATGATCGATCTGCATAGATGAAACTATCTCAGTAATATCTGTGGTATTGCCCTTAAAATGTACAGTATCACCTGTTTTCAAAGTACCTTTTGTCATTTCTATAATTGCTACTGATATGTTCCCCATGAAGTTGGAAACATAGCCGATTTCCTGCTCTTTCATCTTATCCTCCCTAGTTTGGACTTTCCGAGGTTCCCCTTGTAAATGTGTTTGTGAAACATAATCGAACTTAACTTTCTAAACTTACGGCTTGTGAGCTAGAATTAGGATCAGTTTTGAATAGAGTCAGCAGAGAGCTCCGCGCTAGGTGGAATAATGAAATAATATATCAAGGAGCGTGGACGCTACTGGATTCGAACCAGTGACCCCCGCCTTGTAAGGGCGATGCTCTGAACCAGCTGAGCTAAGCGTCCAAATTTAAGCTTCTGCCACTTGCGTGGCTGTGGCGGAAGGCCGCCTCTTTCTCCGTTTTACTAGTTGTGTCGGAAAAGCGTGTTTGATCACCTCGCTCAGATCTTTGACGAAGTGGAACTTTATATCCTTAACCACCTTTTCAGGTATTTCTTCCAAATCCTTCTGATTGAAGTGAGGCAGGATTATTTCTCGTATTCCAGAACGGTGTGCCGCTGTCACCTTTTCACGGATACCACCTACAGGTAATACTACCCCACGGAGCGTGATCTCCCCGGTCATGGCGAGTATATTCTTAACGGGCTGTTTTGTAAGAAGAGAAAGGATGGCAATGAAAATTGCTGTTCCTGCCGAAGGACCGTCCTTTGGAATGGCACCGGCCGGAACATGGACGTGAATGTCAGTTGTCTCATGAAACTTGGGATCGAGTCCCAGTTGTTGCGCATTAGCCCGCACGTACGACAGGGCCGCAGTAGCCGATTCTTTCATGACATCACCCAACTTTCCTGTGAGTGTAAGGCCGCCCTTTCCGGGCATCTTAGATGCTTCAATAAAAAGAATATCGCCTCCGACAGAAGTCCAGGCGAGGCCAATAACAACACCCGCTTTTTTCATCCTCTCGGCCATCTCAGCGTAGAACCGTGGTGCACCGAGATATTTCTCCACAGCCGACTTAGTAATTTTCACAGATTTGGTCATCCCGTCCGCCCGTTTCCGGGCCACCTTGCGAAAGACGTTGGAAATTTCCCGCTCCAGATTACGGACACCCGCCTCTCGGGTATAAGATCGGATCAGCTCCTTGATTCCCGCTTCAGTGAAGCTGCAATCGCTTTTACTGAGAGCGTTCTCCTCCAACTGCTTTGGGATAAGATACTGTCGTGCAATCTGAATCTTCTCCTGTTCGATATAGCCGGAAAATTCGAGAATCTCCATCCTGTCACGAAGTGCCGGGATAATGGGGTCCTGCAAGTTCGCAGTGGAGATGAACATCACATTACTCAGATCAAACGGTACCTCAAGGTAGTGGTCACTAAAGGAGAAGTTCTGTTCCGGATCTAGCACTTCCAAAAGCGCCGATGAAGGATCACCGCGGAAGTCGGCCCCCACTTTGTCGATTTCATCCAGCATAAATATGGGGTTATTCGTCCCCGCTCTTTTAAGGCTCTGGATGATCCTTCCGGGCAGTGCACCAATGTAGGTCCGACGGTGGCCGCGGATTTCAGCTTCATCCCGGACGCCGCCGAGGGAAATTCTCACAAATTCACGCCCCATGGAACGAGCAATGGACCGGCCAAGAGATGTTTTTCCAACCCCTGGAGGGCCTACAAAACAGAGGATAGGACCTTTGACGCGGCCGTCATCAGTCTTTTCTTTTTTCAGCTTTCGGACAGCCAAGTATTCAACGATTCGCTCTTTCACATCGTCCAAACCATAGTGATCGTCATCGAGGATCTTTTTCGCCTCCTTCGTATCAACACGATCCTTCGTGGATGTGCTCCACGGGACCTCCAGCAACCAGTCCAAATATGTCCTGGAAACGGAATACTCAGGTGATTGTGGCGGTATCTTGCTGAGGCGATCCAGCTCTTTCATGGCGACTTTTTCCGCTTCTTCACTCATTTTCGCATCTTTGATCTTCTCTTCTAGTTCCGTCAGTTCTGCCGTTTCATCCTCTTCTCCCAATTCTCGACGGATGGCTTTGAGTTGTTCGCGGAGGTAGTACTCCCGCTGAGATTTGGATATTTCATCTTGAACTTCCGTCTGGATCTTTTCACCAAGGTTGATTCGCTGAATTTCCCTGTTTAACAAAAGCGTCGCTTTTTCCAGACGTTCCTTCACATCCATCTCTTCGAGAATTTCCTGCTTCTCCAAGGTAGGGATGGTCACCAGCGAAATAACTCTGTCGGCCAGCCGTCCTGGTTTTGAAATGGAGCTGAGGACGCCTGAATGTTCTTCGGTGAGGTAAGGTGCCACCTTCACCAGATCTTGAAATACGTTTCGAATGGACTTAGACATGGCCTCCGATTCTATCCCCTCGATCTCCGTGTCTTCCACACGTTGAATAGCCGCCTTGAAATAAGGCTCTTGCTGAATGAACGACAGCACCTTTACACGATCCACACCCTGAATAATGGCTGATTTGCTGTTATCCGGCATGTCAAAAACTTTCAACACCATGGCCAGAGTACCCCATTCATAGAGTTCATCGGTTCCGGGATTTTCCAGTGCACCATCCTGCTGTGCCACCACAACAATCATTTTCTTTCCAGTGGGGAGATCCTCAATAAGCTTGAGCGATCGGTCACGGCCGATATAGGTGGGAATTACCTGCTGAGGGAAAAGAACGGTGTTTCGGAGGGGCATCACCGGATAAGTTTCCGGTGATCCGCTTACTGTTCCGTTGTTTTCGATGCTCTCTGTTGCCTTCTTAACTGTCATGGCACATTCCTTTCATTACAATTTACGGACATAAAAAGGGAGAGCAAAGAGTGTGCCACGACCACTCAATAGCAACATTTGTCAGAAAATAATGCCAAAATGTCTGTTTTATTGAGTTAGAGCACGAAGATTCCCGATGAACTCGCCGAAACTGGTGGCCCACCGTTCCACTGTCTTTTCTGGACCCACCAGTTTAAAATAGTAAACATCGGACACTCCCACCACAATAGCCGCCAAAAGGCGATAGTTTTTTTTCTCCACCGGTTGAGACATGGGCATGCCACCTCCCGTGAATGTCCCAGTAAGGTCAGCGATGGTCGCGGACATACCGTCAACGGAAAATTCCTGTACCCGGGCCTTCTCCTGAGAGTCAGAGCCGTCGGGCTGGCTGAATTGACCGAACCAGCGGCTGAGGTTATCCTGAATACTTCCCCCGATGCTTGAAAAGACCGCCAGTTCTGCATCATCAACGACTCCCTCAATGGAAGGAAGTCGAAACTGTGTCAACCGCATGGAGGAAGATGGCGCTTCCCGGATCCACCCTTCATTAACCCTTGCCGTCAACTCACCAATCCGCACTCTCGAACTGGCCATTGCGGAAACCGGTTGGGCCGGTGCCGGTTGTGGTGCCAAAGATGGGGAAGGTGCCGAGAGGGAATTGATCAACCAGGCCATGGCGATCCCCCCGGCAAGAATGATACCGTATGTAAAAAGCTTCTGTTCAGACACGGGTGGTTATGGTACTCATGGTAGCCTGTTCATCGGCATGATATGAGCTTCTAACGAGGGGACCCGCCTCCACCCAGCTGAAGCCCATCTCCAGACCCGTTTTTCTGTAAACATCAAATTCATCAGGATGAACGTAGCGTTCCACAGGATGATGCTCTTTTGTGGGCTGAAGGTATTGCCCAATCGCCAGAATATCACAACCCGTCTGAGCAATATCTTCCATAAGGGCAAAGATTTCCTCAGCTTGTTCACCGAGGCCCAGCATGATCGCCGTCTTGGTTCTGAGACCAAACCCTTTTGATTTCTTCAAGACGGACAGTGACCATTCATATTTTGCCTGCGGTCTTACGATACTGTACATCCGCGGTACCGTCTCCATATTGTGCCCAAGGATTGTAGGCCTCGCCTCAAAAACAGTCTGGAGTGGCCAGTCCTCATTGCGCATATCAGGAATCAGCACTTCCACACTGCAATGGGGATTGACGCGGCGGATCAATCTGATGGTCTCGGCCCAGATAGCGGCACCGCTATCCGGTAGTTCGTCCCGATTGACGGATGTGACGACACAGTGTTTCAACCCCATCTGTTTAACAGCCAAGGCGGTGCGGCGTGGTTCATCCGGATCATCCCAGATCGGCTTACCGGTGATGACGCTGCAAAAACCGCAGGAACGAGTACAGACGTCACCCAAGATCATTAGTGTGGCTGAACGACGCTCCCAGCATTCGTAAATATTGGGACAGAGCGCCTCTTCACAAACGGTGTTGAGGTTGCCCTGTTTCACCATCTGCTTCAACTCCTTGAAATTCTCACCCGTTCTGACCTGCGTCTTCAACCAGTACGGTTTTCGGCTGTTGGCAATGGACTTTGGTTGGGTGATAAAATTTGACATCAGTCCCTATAAAAGTACGGAAGTGTCCATAAATTCCAATCCGTCCACTAAAGTTTGGAGAAACCGGCCGCCGTCAGCGCCGTCCAGGAGCCGGTGATCGATCCCGAGAGAAAGGTAGCAGATTGAGCGGATCACAATGGCGTCTCCGACTGCAGTTTCCCTCACCACAGGTTGTTTCTTTATAGCACCTACACCCAAAATGGCAGAGTTCGGCTGATTAATAATGGGCATGCCAAAGACATTGCCGAAAACTCCAAAATTGGAAACGGTGAATGTGGACCCCTGAAGTTCGTCAGGCGTAATTTTGTTGGCCCGTCCCCGGATAGCAAGATCGTTCACCTTTCGGCAAAGGCCGAGGAAATTCAGCTCCTCGCAATTCGGGATCACCGGAACTATGAGTCCCTTTTCCATGGCCGTACGGTTTTCGGCTGTTGGCAATGGACTTTGGTTGGGTGATAAAATTTGACATCAGTCCCTATAAAAGTACGGAAGTGTCCATAAATTCCAATCCGTCCACTAAAGTTTGGAGAAACCGGCCGCCGTCAGCGCCGTCCAGGAGCCGGTGATCGATCCCGAGAGAAAGGTAGCAGATTGAGCGGATCACAATGGCGTCTCCGACTGCAGTTTCCCTCACCACAGGTTGTTTCTTTATAGCACCTACACCCAAAATGGCAGAGTTCGGCTGATTAATAATGGGCATGCCAAAGACATTGCCGAAAACTCCAAAATTGGAAACGGTGAATGTGGACCCCTGAAGTTCGTCAGGCGTAATTTTGTTGGCCCGTCCCCGGATAGCAAGATCGTTCACCTTTCGGCAAAGGCCGAGGAAATTCAGCTCCTCGCAATTCGGGATCACCGGAACTATGAGTCCCTTTTCCATGGCCACCGCCATACCGATGTTGATGTTTTTCTTAAAGACAACATTCGTCCCGTCCAAAGAAGCGTTGACTTTGGGAAGAGTTTGAATGGCCTTCACCACCGCTAATACAATAAAGGGTGTATAGGTGAGCTTAAAGCCCTCTCTGGCGAGAAAAGCATCCTGTCTACTTTTGACGTACTCAACAATGTTTGTCACATCACAGTCAGAAACAATGTAGGCATGAGCGGAAGTGTCAATGCTGTGCCGCATATGTTCTGCGATTATCTGGCGCATGCGATCCATCTCCTCCACCCGGTCATCCATAATCACAGCAGGGGGTGGGGTGGGAGCGGCCGGAGGAAGTGGCCCCGGGACAGGTGGCGATGCAGTCCGCGCCTGCAGATAGACCATTATATCTCCCTTCGTTACCCGACCGCCCCTGCCTGTACCAGAGATTGAGGTAAGCTCTGAATCGGAAACGCCCTCCCGGCGGGCGATAGCCCGCACAAGAGGTGTGTAGAAAGTCCTCTTACTACCGTTAACTGCAACGGGCGGTGGAGGGGCAGGTGGATCGGAAGAAACAGACGGCGTCTCAATAGTAGGCACCTCTTCAACTTTTGGTACTTCTTCAGCCATGGCAGATTCTGCCGATCCGTTGCCGTCCGTTTCGATCCGTGCTATTACTTCATTAACGGGGAGAATATCATTGGGCTGGGCAAGTATCTCTTTAATAATTCCAACCGCAGGTGAGGGAATTTCTGAATCGACCTTGTCGGTACCGATTTCAAGAAGTATCTCATCCTTTTCGATGGTATCACCCACATTTTTTCGCCACTGAATAATGGTCCCTTCGGTGATGGACTCACCGAGCTTTGGCATTATGACATCAACTAGCATAACTCGCTCTTATGTTTAGTATTCCAGTAACTCCTCCGCGACCTGCACAATCTCTTCGGTTTGCGGTAAAATGGCATCCTCCAACATTGGGCTGAACCCAATATGACTGTCCTTCGATGCCACCCGGCGGACCGGACCATCCAATAGTTCAAAAAATTCGTCGGCAATAATGGCCGAAATCTCGGCGCCAGGGCCGTTTGTTAGGTTATCTTCATGAACAACCATCACTTTGTTGGTCTTTTCGATGGACGCCCGGACTGTCTCCATGTCCATGGGATTCAGAGTACGAAGATCAATGATTTCTACCGAAGCACCAACGGTGGAAGCCACTGTTTTCGCCGCCTCAAGACTCTTATAAACCATCATCCCTAAGGTGACGATGGTTAAATCATTTCCCTCCTGCACAACACGAGCCTGGCCGAACGGGAGCAGATAATTCTTATCAGGTTCAGGCGTTGTGGCCGGGGCGTAGCGGTACAGCCCCTTATGCTCCATAAAAATGACCGGATCGTCCATCCGGCACGCCATCTTCAAGAGACCTTTCGCATCTTCCGCGTTAGAGGGGTACGCCAGGCGAACACCCGGCATGTGAAGAAAAAACCCATCAATAGACTGGCTGTGACAGAGACCGCCATGGATGTAGCCACCCACGGGAACACGAATGACCGCCGGGCAGCTCCACGTATTGTTGGAACGATAACGGATGGAGGCCAGTTCGTTCCGGATCTGCATCATGGCGTACCAGATGTAATCACAGAACTGAATCTCCACCACCGGCTTCCATCCGGCACAAGCCATACCAATGGCGGTACCCACAATGGAGGATTCAGCTAGCGGTGAATTGAAGACACGTTGCTTACCAAACTTTTTCGTAAGCCCTTTCGTGGCAGTAAAGACGCCCCCCTTGTCATCAGCAATATCTTCCCCGTAGATGACCATTTTATCATTGTTGGCCATCTCTTCGTGGAGGGCGTGGTTGATGGCATCCACCATTACAATCTTTTCCGAAATACTCTTTTTCTCACCTGACTCAGGCAGCGTATTGTTGCTGTAAACGTGATCCGTGGCGGTCTCCGGAGCCGGGTGCGGACGGCTTTCAGCCCACTCGGCATCAGCGTCCACCTGTGCCGCTATCTCTGCATCAATCTTGTCGAAATCTTTTTCTGTAGCAATACCAACTTCAATGCACTCTTTGCGGAGACGGAGAATGGGGTCGCGCTTCCTATCAGCTTCCAGCTCCTTTTTGCTTCTGTATTTCCGCTGGTCATCTGAGGATGAGTGGGAAAGTAGTCGCACCACATCACTCACAACAACGCTGGGACCCTTCCCTTTTCTGGCCCGGTCAGCCGCCTTTTGGAAAGCAAGGTGAGACTCGAAGAAATCTGTACCGTCAACCTGGAATCGTGCCAGATGTTCATAACCGGCAGCCAAGTCGTGTACCGACCCGGCGGTCTGCTCACTGACGTGAACAGAAATGGCATATTTGTTATCCTCAATGTGAAATATGACAGGCAGCCTTTCCCGGCTCGCCCAGTTCAGAGCTTCGTGATAATCTCCCTCGCTGGTGGATCCCTCCCCCGACGAAACATAAACAACCTCTTTGGTCCCTTCTCGCACAACGGCCATGGCACAACCTACAGCCTGGAGAAACTGACTGGCGGTTGCGCTGGATTGACTGACAATCCTCAAGTCTTTTTTGCAATAGTGAGCAGGCATCTGCCTTCCACCCGAATTGGGATCCTCATCCCGAGCCAGAGAGCTGAGGAACTGTTCCCTGCCGGTCATTCCAAGTCCGAGGCAGAGTGCTAAATCACGATAGTAGGGATAGGCCCAGTCTTCCGCAGGCCGCATCACTTCAGCTGCTGCCAACTGGGCCGCTTCATGTCCGGATCCACCGATGTGGAAAAAGCTTTTGCCCTGCCTCAAAAGGATGAGCATCTTCTCATCTAATTTTCTAGACTGAGCCATGAGATGGTAAACATCAAGGAGGCGCTTTTTGGTAAATCCGTGTAGCCTAGGCAAGGGCCGCCTCACATTCTTGAAAACTGAACAATAAACGAAAAATTGTAATGAGGGTCTCTTCTACTTCCACTAAGCTCACCTCTTCCCCAAGGATTTGTGACATGGATGTGACATCATATTCAAAAATCCCGCAAGGGATGATGCCGTCGAAGAATTTGAGGTCTGTATTCACGTTCAGTGCAAATCCGTGCATGGAAATCCATCTGGAAAGCCGAACGCCCAAGGCTGCGATCTTCTCTTCTCTCACCCAGACACCGGTGAGTCCCTCTCTGCACCGGGCCTCAATACCAAACTGTCCCAGAGTCTGAATCAGTATTTCTTCCAGCGTTCGCATATACCAGCTGACGCTGAGGTGGTGGTGGTGGAGGTCCAGGATGGGATACCCCACCAACTGCCCCGGCCCGTGAAAAGTGACGTCTCCTCCCCGCTCAATTTGGTAAACGGGAACATGCCTGTCCCTTGTTTGCAACAGATGATTTTCATTAGAATTTTTCCCCAGAGTGTAAACGGGATCGTGCTCCACCAGGATCAGAGTGTCAGAAACTGTACCAAAACGCCGCTGATTAACCAGTTCTTTTTGCTTCTCCCACACTTCATCATATTTCCGCCTACCAAGGCGAACTACATCAAGTGTCTTTTCATTCAAGTCTATCATGCTCAGATATGAATGGCCTCATCATAGGCATCCGCCACCGCTTCCATGAAACATTCAGAGATCGTGGGGTGGGCATGTACTGTATTGAGAATTTCTTCATAGGTCGTCTCTAACGTCCTCACAGCTCCCGCTTCAGCAATAAGTTCCGTCGCTTCAGGACCAATGATATGGCATCCCAGCAACTCGCCGTATTGTTCATCAAATATAACCTTAACCATTCCTTCCGACTCTCCCACCGCCAAGGCTTTCCCGCTGGCCTTCATGGGAAACCGGCCAATCCTTAAACTGTACCCAGTATCCGTGGCTGCTTTTTCAGTCATCCCCACTGATGCTACCTGGGGACGGCAGTAGGTACAACCAGGGATGTTTCCATAATCTAAAGGCTTAGGTTGCTTGCCACAAATATGCTCCGCCGCCACGCGGCCCTCCGCCGAGGCCACATGGGCAAGCCACGGTGGGCCGATTACATCGCCGACAGCATAGATGTTAGGTACCGATGTTTGGCAAACTTCATTCACTTGGATGTAACTCTCGTCCACATTAACGCCAACTTTTTCAAGCCCGAGTCCTTCAACATTTCCTTGAACACCAATGGCAACCAGGGCCAGCTGTGCCTCTAACCCCTCCTTACCACTCTCTTTTGTGACCTGTACCTTCACTTTCGTCTTTAGGCGGTTAATTTTCTCCACTTTTGTTGAGGTATGAACATACATTCCACGCTCCTCAAATGACTTCTTTAAAAGGATGGAGACTTCCGCATCTTCCACCGGAAGTAAGTCAGGCAGCATTTCAACCAGATGCACCTCCGTACCGTATTCTCTGAAAAAACTGGCGAATTCCACACCTATAGCACCGCCACCGATTATAATAATACTTTTCGGTATATCATCCAAAACCATGGCCTTTTTGGATGAAATCACACGTTTCCCGTCTGGTTCAAGCCCCGGAAGCTCCAGATCGCGAGCCCCTGAAGCGATGATCACATTATCGCTCCGAATAACTGTCTTCTTCTTGCCTTTGGCGCCTGCGACTTCCACTTCTGCGGCCGACTTTAATGATGCTGTCCCGATCATTAATTCAACCTTGTTTTTCTTGAGCAGATATTCGACCCCTTTGGAAAGGCGCTTGGCAGCTCTCCGGCTTCGTTTCACGGAAGTGCCGAAATTGACAGAATAACCGTTAACATTAATGCCGTATTTGTCGGCATTCTTTATTAAATAAAGCACTTCTGAATCTTTAAGCAGGGACTTTGTTGGAATACATCCCCAGTTCAGACAGATGCCACCAAGGGCATCCTTTTCCACCACTGCCACCGATTTACCCAGTTGCGCCGCCCGGATGGCGGCCACATAGCCGCCGGGACCGCCACCCACAACCACGATGTCAAACTTGTTGCTCATAACTACCTTGCCGGCTTCTTCGATCCTTCCAGTTTTCGCAAAAGTTCCAGTTCCACCGCATAGCCAGAAGGATCTTCAACGGGTGTTTCCAAAAGCATGGGTAACGCTGAAAACCTTTCATCGTTAACAAGACACCAAAACGTTTCCATGGTAAGAAGCCCTTTCCCGATATTCTCGTGCCGGTCCACTCGAGAACCAAACTCTTTCTTAGAATCATTAATATGGAACACTTTGAGCCACTCCAAACCCACCGTTTTATCGAATTCCTTAAAGGTCTCTTTCCATCTTTCTTCAGTCCTGATATCATAACCAGAGGCAAAACCGTGCTGAGTATCGAAGCAAACGCCAACACGGTCTTTCAGGTCTACATTTTCTATGATTTCGATGAGGTGTTCAAACCTATAACCAACATTCGTCCCTTGACCAGCAGTATTCTCGATTAGAACAATCACTTTTCCATCGGGTCTTTTACCCATACAGTAATTGAGGCTCTCTGCAATTCGTGAAAGGCATTCCATTTCATCAGTCTTCATGTGAGAACCGGGATGAAAGACTACATATTCAACACCGCAGGCATCGCATCGATTCAGCTCACTGAGGAACGCCTGCCGTGACATATTCAATTTTTTTTCTTCAGGAGAACCCATGTTTAATAGATAAGACGCGTGACTAACAGTCATCTGCGGGCGCTCCTTCTCCATCGCCTGCTGGTACCTTTTTGAGTTCTCTTCATCAGGTTCTTTGGGGAACCACTGGTTCTGATTGGCGGTAAAGATCTGAATAGCGTCAGCATTAATGGCTGTACCTCTTGCTGGTGCGTTTTCAACGCCTCCCGCCGCACTCACATGTGCACCCAGTAGGCCCATCAGGTACTTCCTTTTCCAATGATTGAAAGAAATTCTTCTCGAGTCTTATTGTTTTTGCGAAAGGCACCGCGAACAGCAGATGTAATCATAAATGAAGCCTTCTTTTCCACACCTCTCATTTGCATGCAAAGATGTTCAGCCTCAATAACTACTGCCACACCTTTGGGGCTCAATACATTCTGCAGTGCGTCAGCCACTTGCTGAGTCAATCTTTCCTGAACCTGAAGCCTTCGGGCATAGACGTCCACGATCCGGGGAATTTTTGACAAACCTATAATCTTATCTTTGGGCAGATAGCCCACATGGGCGACCCCTTTGAATGGAAGTAAATGGTGTTCGCAAAGTGAGAAAAAATCGATGTCTTTGACTATGATAATCTCATCACATTTCTCATTGAACACAGCATCACCCACAATTTCTTCAGCTGTCTGATTATAACCTTTTGCAAATGTGACCCACGATTTTGCTACCCTGTGCGGCGTCTTTATAAGCCCTTCACGTTCGGTATTTTCACCTATCTCTTTCAGCAAATCCGAAATGATCGATTCAATTTTTTCCAGATTATCACCTTTCATATGGCTTCCTCACCAAAACGTTTTTAACTCCATACCTCTTCCGGATCTTCATGGACTTTCGGCTTCAAGGCCCAGACCCCAAGGTAAAACAGTGGTGTATCAAAAAGAGCAAAAAAGAACTTGAACAAGTAGGAATAATAGATGAGTGGCAGGAGATCGCCAAGGGTATTTACATTGTTTCCCAAATTATTTGCATAATACAAGATTGTTAGTATTGCGGTAGTATCAACCAGCTGACTGGCCGTCGTGGAAAGATTGTTTCTCAGCCAGAGATGCTTCCCTTTGGTCAATTTTTTCCAAAAATGAAACATATGCACATCCACTGTCTGCGCCACAAGATAAGCGATCATGGAAGCAATCACATTCCCCACCATAAACTGATAAACCGATTCAAAAGTGGACGTAGCACCGGAGACGCCCCCGGCATCTGGAAAAAAATGTCCTAAGGTCATGAGGCCCAGCATGAAAAAGTTCATGGCAAATCCTGTCCAGACAAGTGTCTGGGCACGCTTCTTGCCGTAAAGCTCACAGATGAGATCAGTGGCGAGGAAGGTAAATGGATAGGCCAGTACCCCAGCGGGAACAGTGAGCCCAAAAACGTTTACAAATTTGGTTGTACCGATAACATTACCTAAAATCAGCGCAGTGAGAAATACTCCACTGAGGAATAAAAAAAGTCTCTCTTTAAAACTCATTCAGAGGCGGGGCCGTAGTAATCAGTGTATATGGTAGGTGTTTCCCGAACCCGTATCCGATGAAGTTTCGTATCCTCAAGTTCCGGCTCTATCTGCTCCCACATCCAAATGACCATATGTTCTGTGGAAGGTTGTTTATTCCGAAACCAGGGAATATCTTTTTCGATGGTTGAGTGATCAATAACATCGATCACTTTTTTGTTAACAATTTTCTTTAGTGCAACAAGGTCAGCTAGAAAGCCTGTATCTTCATTGATCTTACCTGTAACGGTCACTTCAAGTTCGTAATTGTGACCATGCAATCGCGCATCTTCCCCGAAAACTTCTCTGTTTTTTTCGTTACTCCAATCAGAATGGCCATATTGGTGAGCAGCGCAATATTTGAATTTTTTTGTCAGGTAGGGCATTGATAACCCGATTTCTATAATTTAATCCTTGAAATATGCTTCCGTGAATTTACAGTCAGCGGCCAGTATGGGGGAAAGAATTCCACGTTAAATAAACGCTAATCTATACCAGTGACGACGGGCAAATATCACTTAAACAACAATCGGAGCACTGAGGCCGTCTGGCTATACAGACATTGCGGCCGTGTTCAATGATAAGATGAGTCAGAATAACCCAATTTTTTTCCTCTGCGATATCAACAATTTCAAACTCAATATTGACAGGATTTTTCTTTTGGGTGAACCCCAGCAGATTCATGATTCTGACCATATGTGTATCAATGACCATGGAAGGGACATTAAACACTGTCCCAAGGACACAGTTGGCTGTTTTGCGCCCCACGCCGGGCAACTGAAGCAAATCTTCCATGGTACTGGGCACCTCACCTTCATACTCCTCCTGGATCATGAGGCTGGTACCTTGAATAGATTTCGCCTTTTGATTGTGATAGCCTGTAGAGCGGATATCTTCAGACAGTTCATTGACGTCGCAGTAAGCAAAGGCCGCCACTGTCTTATATTTTTTGAACAGACCGGGTGTCACCATATTTACTCGCTTGTCTGTGCACTGTGCCGAAAGGATGGTCGACACCAATAACTGGTGGGCATCCCTGTAATCGAGGCTGCACTTGGCTGAAGGATACTCTTTTTTCAATCGGTCAATGACTTGAACCATGCGCTCCCGCTTTGACTGTTGTGATTCTTTCAGCATCAGGCTCCGCTTTCCAGCACTGCAGGTAGGTTCCTCACCAGGGAAGATTTTGGAAACACCCATCGGCACCCGGCCTCTTTCGCTTCATACATTAACCTTTTCGATACTCGGATGGCGCACCCTACCACCGACAATTCAGGCGATTCACCTGTCAGTTTGTAAACCAGATTCAGCGGTTTCAGATCAACATCATCAAGATCGATAATCACCACCCTGGCGTCTTGTGTGTCGTCAGATTCTGCATCGGGGAAAACGCATGCCTCACCTAATAACGTAAGGGTGTCGGCAATTCGTGTCCCCAGTTCAAAGTCCCGGACAAATACAGCTACTTTGCTCACTTTTCTCTACCGCCTAATGTCATTTGTTCAATGTTATGCTTTTCCCCGTCACGATTCACCCGAATACTTTCAGTACTCTGATCATGTGCTAAAATGATCCCCCAATCTTCATCTGCGGCCTGATTCAGAAACAATTTTTTTTCTTCCAGCGTCCTGAGAGGTTCGTTATCAAATGCCATGATACAAGGGATTCGAAAATGGAGTCGTGTTGGAAAAAGATCGCCGCCAAAGAAAATGGTAGTATTTCCGTCCGAAATGAGAGGATGCATCTGCCCGGGAGTGTGACCGTGGGACATTCTAATCTGAATGCCGGCGATAAATTCCTCTTCACCGTCCAGAAAAGTGAACATATCATTTGCGGCTAACACTTCCCAGTTTTCTGAACGGTAGCTACCCTGGTCTTTTTCTGTCGGTGCGTTGGCCCACTCCCAGTTCGAGCGTTGGAGCCAGTAGGTGGCGTTAGGGAAAGCGGGCACAATCTCCTGGCCATCCAACCGCGTGTTCCCGCCGGCGTGATCAAAATGGAGATGAGTACAGATGATGTCAGTAATGTCATCGGGTTTTACAGATAATTCGCTCAAAGCTGCTTGAAGGTTCACTGCGAAAGGATCCGTGGCTAGGATGTCCTTCATTTTTGAATCCCACTTATCGCCATTGCCTGTATCCACCAGAATGGTCTTCCCTTCTCCTTGTAGAAAAAGAGATCGCGTCACCATCGGAACCCTATTTTTTTCATCCGGGGTGATCTCCTTTTCCCACATGCTTTTAGGAATTACTCCGAACATTGAGCCGCCGTCTAGGCCGAAACGGCTAGTTACGAGAGAAGTAACTTTATAGTTTCCTAGTTTCATCTATCACTGATTGTTTCATTCACTTTGAGAAGTCTCACCGCCAGTAAAGGCATAAATTGTTCAGGAACAACTCTGGTAAAAGATTGAAGTGAATCAAGCATCAGAAAATCTGATTCTTCGGTCTCGAATGATTCGATCCACTTTTCAGCCAGATCTGTGGCCCAAGACCAATCATCTGTGGAACGGACCCGGAGAAGAGTGTGAGCCAACTGAGATAGATTATTGCCTTCGATAGCTGTGACCACAGAATCGGCGGGTGAACCTTTCCATGAGACTCCATTATCTTCTGTGAAAGATTTAGGCTTGAACTTCCTGTCAGCCCACACCTTTAGCCCTTTCCGGTAGCCGCTTTGCCGGACGCTGTCCATGTCCCACAGCCGTAAAGCCGTGGAGAAAAGAGAGACAATCCTGTCATCGCCATTTCTCAAAACATCATCCAAAAATGGGTGCAAACTGTCGTATTGAAGTGAATCCGATACTTCCATGGGTCGAGTCCGCTTCGTCACTTCTGTCAGAACTAAATCCAAAAAAGGTTCCAGTTTTTTCCCTCCGCAAAAAACCGCCGAACGGTAGACACCATATACAAAGGCGCCTAGTTCGTCCATATGATGGGCTGTCACTTCCATAACCATTTCCATGACAGCAGAAGGATTGTCCGAAACAACCACTATCTTGGCAGCCTCATGCCTCGCTTTTTCAGTCTCACCTTCAGTCAACGCCCATAGAAAATCCTGGGTGAAGAGCGGCTGTTGCAGCTCTTCTTCTTTCAACTCAGGCTTCACCGGCCTGTCACCACTTCTCTCAAATTGGTGGCAGATCTCTATTGACTTCTCTACGATGGGTCTGGAAGGAGATTCCAGTCTAAGAGCCGCCAAGTTCTTGAGAGAATTGAATGTTCTGAGGGGGTGTGCACTATTATCATCCGGCGCCGTATAAGTGCGGTGATTGGATGCGGAAAATTGAAAAAGATCCAAAAAAAAGTGTTTAAGAGCGGTTTTGCTGGATACAGTTTTATCTATCTCATTTTTCAGCCCGTTTAGGTCGTTGTCTTGGAAGAGTGGACTGAGGGCCGGTTTTTCAGATGTAGTGTTCATTGAGCCAGTTATAATCTAAAACCGGGACGGACGGGGATAAGTCTGCTATTGCTCTTTTTCTTCCGCTTCTTTCTGTGCCTTATAACCCAGAGGGAAAGTGACCCTCAAAGAGAACCCTACCAGACGCGAATGTTGCGTCGGCCAACCGCCAGGAGATACGTGGGGAACATCAAATCTACCATACTTGGCCTTATTCTTATCCTTATTGATATATTCATCCCACGAAGACACATAAATTTTTGAAAGAGGCATACTAGCAAAATCGTGAAAATAGCCAGCCTCTATTCCAAATCTACTCTTCCGATAGAGGCCCATGAGAAAACCTATACGCGTACTCTGACCACTTTCAGCATAGGAACCATCTGGTATGATCATACTCCGAAAAGCCCAGTAGATTGTGTCTCCTTCTTTCTTTCCGTCCCGGAATTTAAAATAGGTGAAGTCATAGCTCGAATTTGGTGATAAACTCCAACCCACATTAAGAACATCTCGTTTCTTACCTTTTTCAAACAGCGTCCTCGAATAATCAATACCTGAACCATAGATGGGCACACCAACGCGAAGACCAAGATCACTCACATCTGAAAGGCCGAAACGATAAAACATTACAGGGAAAATATTTTCCGTCGACAGCGTATAACCATAATACTTCTCACCTTTTTTCAATGTATGGTCTGCGATGGTAGGATGAGCAGCGCATCCTAAATAAAGTGAAACAAGAGTGAGTGAAAGAATAGGCGCGAGACGGCGCAATTTTAGTTAACGGAAGTTTATCCGCCCTCCGCGCTTTTCTGCTCTCTCAGTGGTGTTGGGGGAAGGTTAAGTACATCCGCTGAGAAAAATTCAGCAAGATGGCGCACAATATCTAAAACACTAACAATAGCAACAGGTTTTCCTTCATCATCTATTACTGGAACATGTCGGAAACCACCCTCTGTCATCCTGTTTAAGGCAAAGGCTATAGAGTCACGTCCGCGCAAACTTTCCGGAGAATGTGTCATATAATCGTCAACAATCTCCTTATTGTAGTCAAACCCTTTACCCGCCAGCTTCATAATGACATCTCTCTCAGTAAAAATACCCTGGAGTTTTTCGTCACCAACCAGAACGCAGGTTACCCTCTTTGACTGAAATAGTTCAATGACAGACTGAATCGTAGTTCCACTCTTGGCCAAAACCATTTTTCGGAGACTAAGAGTATTAATCGAATCATGGATTGAGATGCCTTCTCCCAATTCTTTTTCTACTTTAAACTCTTGTTCATCCATTTGCTGAGATTCTTCATCAAGAAATTCACTCATTATTACCTACTCCTCAATAATAGTAATCCATTGTTTTCAAATCTACATCCAGACAATATGATTCCCAAACAGGAGCGGTCATGACCCCAGAACTTTGTCTACTAGCTTGACGATGTCGAGAACATTCAAGAGTGAATCGTGATTCATATCAGCTCTGGACCTTTCATTATCTGATGCGGAACTAGGCCACATCACCAGATCCACCAATTTCAACAAATCAGCAACATCGATGAGGCAATCACCCGTTAGATCACCTGAAGCCACATCAAGAGCAGGATAGGTCAAAAGTTGAAGATCATCAAAATAGAAACCGTCCTCTTCCGTGTATTCGTCAGATCTGAAGACAAAACGGATGAGAACTTCACCGAATCCTTCGATGGCATCAAGATCAATGGATTCTTTGACCCAATCTATCTGCTTTCCGTCATAAACAAAACTACCTTTGGGCTGCCCACTACCTGAACCTGAGGATTTCTTGGTGTATTTACCCGGTAAGGAAATCCAAGGACCGCCATTTGCCTGCACTTCAATGGAGACACCATCGTAATCATCTTCAATGTCCCATTTTGCCCAGAAAACCAGTCGGCTGTTGGAGACGTTAGTCAGATCGATGGGTGAATCGATCACCAGACTCTTGACACTGTTGGCACTGTAGTTACCATCGGGGCTGTCCGTGATGGATGCTGAGCCACTGTATGCCTCATTCGAGGAACCCCACGACGACTGACGCCATTGATTCATATCCGACTCACCATCTTCATTAAAACTGATGTCAGGCGCTCCGATGACAAAACCTATAGTATCAATCTGCACTTCTCTGTTGTCATCAATAAAATGAAAAACCAGTCCACTTGAACAGCCGCGTGGAACGTCGGCGGTCACACTTATTGGCACAGTCGACGTATCAGCTAAAAATTGACGCCTTTCAACAAGACCTAGATTAATGGATATGGCATCGATTCTCACAGCGCTGTCAAGAGGATTGACAGTAGCAGTGACATTGCCCAGACTTTTTCTGAGACCTGCATTTCGGAAGGACACTTTCCTTGACGTCGTCTCACCAGACTGAAAATAGACACCATCTATTCCAATAAGGTTGGCCTGCATAACCGTTCCTGCCATCTTTGCAAAATAGCTGTTTGGCCAGAGATTTTCTTGGCACAATGGGCCAATTCTATTGCTGGACGGCCAAAAACCATCTTCCCAGTCACCTACCTCAGGTGTAAAAGCGACCATCTGTTCTTTCACGTAGGAGTAGTCCACAGCGTCGCCATTAACAGTATAGCCGACTGTCTCAATACCTGTACCCACATGGTATTGATTGAACATTGTCATCTCTCTGCCAAACGCCCTGAACATTGACAGGTCCGGTTCAGGAGGATAAGAGCCGTCGCCGTACGGATGAATCAACAGATTACTGTACGAGTGATAATGAAGTACATTCCTGAATCTCATGGATGCCATGAAATCTCTTAGAACAGACGATTCCGGTTCAGAGAAGGCTTCACTGCCCCGATATGATGGAGAGCACGGATCGGGACTCGATCCTTCGTTGTCGGTGCCCCACCTATAGCTGAAGTTCCGATTCAGGTCAACTCCGCGGGTTGTCCCTTCTCCACAGTTAGTATCCTTTCTGTTTTTTCTGTGCATTCCACCCCCTTCTGGTGCTATAGTCTGGTTATAGACGTAACCATCAGGATTAACGCAAGGTACGAACCATAACTCGCGGTTATTGAGAATATCAGTAGGTAATTTTTCTATACCGTAGTTTTTGCAAAGGTGATGAATAAAATAGATAAGATTCATCATACCTAATGGTTCACGGGCATGGGTAAGTCCCGTGTAAAGAATGCGCGATTCCAACTCCTCGTTGCTGTTTTCATCAAGATCAACGTTATCAGAAACTTTCACGGTCCAGATGTCCCTGCCCTCTACTGATTTTCCGATACTCATCTTCTCGGAGACAAGATTGGGATAGAGAAAATGAAGTGTGTCGAGTTCGGCCTCCATTTCCGCAAAGGTGTAATTCCCACCCATGGATCCCAGTTTGAAATCGTCATAAGCCCGAAATCTTCGGTCAAAACGGGACTGATAGAATTCAAGAAGATTTGGCTCCATCACCTCTACCTCAAAACCTTGCGATTCCAGCCTGGCCACTTCCACCTCACTGGCTGTCAATTCTACGTAAACACCCCTCTTGTGTCGGATATGATCCATGGGAATGCCCGTTTCAGCAATTGTCCTCAACTGTTGAGGTCCAGTATAATAAACTCGCACCAGTTGATAAACATCTTCAGCAAGAGCAATCTGCGGGAAAAATAGAAGTGCGGTGGTAAAGATAAGAGTCTTCATGCAGAGGGAAATTAGTCAACTCCCTACTGAAATCAAATCGAGCCACCTAGTAGAATTGTCACAAAATAGCGAAAGAAATAGATTTCTTAACGTGTGAGCCAGAGCTCAACCTAAAGGTAGAGCATCGAATAGATTATAACGCCTGTAACACTAACGTAGAGCCAGATCGGTAGGGTTATTTTGGCAATCTTACGGTGCTTCCGGACATTCATTGTCCAGCCGCGATACAGAGTAACCATGGCCAGAGGCAAGATAACCGCCGCAAGAATGATGTGCGTAAAAAGGATAAAGAAATATACCGTATGCCACTCTCCGGCATAATGGGCTGGGCCACTCTTGAACCAGTGGTAGATCACATAAGTCACTAGGAAAAGAGCTGAAGTGCCAAAAGCGGTCAACATCGTATTTTTGTGAAGAGAAATCTTTTTCTGCCGGATAAAAACGTAGGCTACCACCAGGAGAACTGTCGTTGTCAGATTCAAAATAGCATTGATTGTAGGAAGCCCGGAAACATCAACGGCCGCTTCCATACCATCCGGCCGCGGCCCGAGAATGAGGAAAGCGACTGCAAAAGCGAGAACGGCTGAAAAGATGTAGATAATCCTGAGCCAAAACTTCTCGCCGAGAACGGGAAGTGTTGTCAAGGTGTTACTACCGCCAGAAGTTCAACATCGCGCCATAACTGTTGCATCTCCTCAAGCTCTGAACTGATGTAATAACCTCTGATCCTCGCTTTGTCATCGAGAAGGATGAATCGGGTGCTGTGAAAGATGGGATCCTCAACCGAACCAACTTTGAATCCGTCAACAGCAAGTTCGTGTATTGCTTCTCTGTCCCCTGTGAGGAAACGCCACTTGTTGTAGTTTGCTCCGTACCGGCCGCCGTATTCACGGAGGATCTCCGGTGAATCATAATCTGGATTCACAGAAATCGATAGAAGATTTAAATCTGGTGCATTTGAAAACCGTGACTGAAGCTCGGCGAACTGGCCTGACATAACGGGGCACGGCCCAGCACAGGTGGTGAAGATGAAGTCAGCCACCCAAACTTTCCCTAATAAATCTTCCTTACTGAAAATCTCTCCATTTTGATCCGTCAATTGGAAATCAATGAGCTTTCCAAGAATGGGCAACTCACTCTTTTTGCTGTCTTGGCGTCTCAGACTCACCACAAGGATAATGACACCAAAAGTGACGAAAAGCCAGAAACGTTTATCTTTCAATAAAGACATGTCATTCCTCCTAAACTCCAAAGAAGCACATTGGATCTTCCATTACAATAAACTTTGGTCAATTACCATGATTACGAGTAAAAGCGGGAGATAGATGATGGATCCCGCCAGAAGGCGGCGTGCTCTCACCTCTGTCCACCCTCTGGAAGCATCTATGGCTAGCGCAAGAAAGGTGAAGCCAAGCAATAGCGATCCCCACATAAAAACCTTGCCGGCACTACCATTCAAATGCAATAATGTTGTACAAAGAATCAATAGTACGCAGAATAAAACAGAAAAAGCGGACGTTTTTCTCATTGAAGGATCTACCGAAGGAAGCATTTTAAAACCGACCCGCCCGTAGTCATGTCTGTATAACCAGGCAATGGCAAAAAAATGGGGTATCTGCCAAAGGAAAAGAATCCCGAAAAGAATCCATCCGCCAGTTTCAAGACTCCCACTGGCAGCAAGCCAACCACCCAGAGTTGGCAATGCGCCGGGAATGGCACCTATTAACGTGTTCCAAGTGGTCTTCATTTTCAGTGGCGTATAAATGATTAAATAGAGAAAAAGTGTGAGAAAGGCCACAGCTGCCGTAGGGATATTGACGACTGAAAACAGATAGATAATTCCCATAACAGATATGTAAATCCCGAACCTCCTTGCTGCATTGGGCTTAACTCTGCCGGAAGGTATGGGCCGTTTCATTGTCCTTTTCATCTGCCTGTCCAGGTCTCGCTCAAGATAATGATTGAGAACACCAGCGCCTCCCGCCACAAAAGCTGTCCCTATTAGAGTATGAATTAACATCCACGGCTCAGTCAAGATCGACTTTCCCGATTCCACGGCACCGAGGTAATACCCAATTACAGTTGACACCAAAACCAATGAAACAATTCTCGGTTTCATCATTTCCCAAAGACTTAAGAGATAACCCTTTAACCCGTTGGATTTTTCTACTGTTAAAGGTTGACGTTGAAAAATCAATTGCAATCTTCCTTCGGGGATGAGTACCCGCAAAGAACGGAGGGTAAGGAAAAATGATGTTCCAAGAAGCAGAGCACCTGTCCAGACGTGGAAGGTGGTAATGATGGGCGCCTTGATGCTCCAAATAACAAAAGCAGCCAGCGCTATTTGAGTCAGCAGTAGAAGATCGAAGAACAGTACAGGCAAAAAGATTTTATCTTCCCCGCGCTGATGTCTTATTGTCTGAACTGTCAGTCCCGCAGCTGTAACCAATACCAAAACCGCCCCTAACCGATGAAGCATATGAACTATAATTTGACCCATTGTGACGGGCTCCAGCCCCAGATCAAAACGAGCATAGTTTATGTTTAAGAGCAGTAGGTCGCTAAGTATTGGGATTACTTTCCCGTTTGCAAAAGGAAAATCAAGCACTGCCAGCCCCGAACCTGTATGGCGCATGAGAGCACCTAAAATCAGCTGAGCATAAATCAACCCTGTCAGAGTTATGCTCCACCAAACAAACGATTCATTTTCAACTCTGGCCAAGGATGAACGAGAGGAGTTCCACTCTTTTGAAAGAGAATAGGCGATAAAGATGGTGATACAGAAAAATGTCTGTGCTAGGATACCGTGTGTCATGGATATGGCCGTGGGGAGTAGAAATAACACTGTAAGTCCACCCAGAATTCCCTGTGCAATGACCGCCCCAAGAGCAAACAAACCGAGCTTTTTCATCCACGGCCGCGGCTCAGTTCTCCAAAGCCAAATTGAAAGAACAAGCGTTAAAAAACCGACAAAAGACGCGAGTAGTCTATGGAGGTGTTCGTAGAATATTCCACCCACCCATTTTGAATAAGGAAAGGTGAAAATGAATTCACCATAAGTATTGGGCCAATCTGGTACGGCGAGTCCCGAACCTGTACTTGTAACCAAACCACCTGCAAAGATGAGCCCTAAAGTGGAAAAGGCGGTGAACTTAGAGTACCGCCTTAACCAAGTCTGTGAGTTTTTAATGTAAGAAAAAGTAGAAGCCACCTTGAAATTGAGGTGGGTGTGTCAGGTAAAAGTTACCACTCTTCTCCCCAATCATCATCTTCGTCGTCCCCAGCTGCCTCCTTCTCTACTTTGGCTTCTTCAGCCTGCGACAATGCTTGTAATGCCAGATCTTCAGCCTGCCCTGCGTTACCTTCCTTTAGAGCATTGATGGCTTTACTTAGTGTGCTTTCCGCTTCAAAAGTATAGTCGTAGTCATCCACATCCCTTACGACGGCCAATGTTTTCATATATGCATCATATCCCTGCTGGGTGTGGACGTGAACATACCCTTTCATTTCATAATGGCTGTTTCCGCAAAGTTGGGCACAGGCAATCTCCCATGAACCTGTTCTTATAGGGGTAAACCATGTTGGGATTCGAATCCCTGGAATGGCATCCTGCTTCACACGCATGACAGGGATAGAAAAGCTGTGGATAACATCTCTTGTAGAAATCTCTATCAGGATATCTTTATTCACAGGCAAGTGAAGATGCCCCTGCGTTGGGATAATGTCATCCTGACCTGCCTCATCTTTTTTATCAAAACCGATAAAGTTCAGTGCCTGATCATCAATAAGATGAGCCGACGTTCGGCCAAAAACACCATCATCACCTGGGTAGTGAATATTCCATTTGAACTGCTGTCCCACAACCCTAATGACTTCTGCCTCAGCTCTGTCAGGCACTTCCTCTACACGGCTTGCCCAAACCGGAAAAGAAAAAATAATGAGAAGGACAATTTCAAACACTGCTACACCGACTTCTGCATACGTGGAATAATGATTTGTAACACCTACTGGATCAGCTTCAGGATTCTTTTTCTGTCGAAATCGGATTAATGTATAGATGAAAAAAGATCCCCATCCGACAAATAAAATTAACATCAGAATGTGACTCCATGAAATGACACTATCCACGGCTGGCGACTGCGCTGAATAACCTTCAGCCAACCCAAGATTGCGGAGCAAATCAAGCATTAATGTGCTCTCCCATTTCCATTATGTGAATCATATATTTCCATGATCTCGCTAAACTTTTTCCCACGACGTGCCAAGAAGATAAAAAAGGTGGAAATTCCACCGAGAACGGTTCCCGTAACACCTATGAGAGCAATGATTGCCAAATTAAGACTTTCAGTCATGGGGTGGTCTGCAGGTGCACCAAAACAGACCGAACATGCTGATGCAATTCCAGGAATCAGACAAAAAATTGAAGCAAAGACAAATGCAAGTCTAGAGATTTTTTTCATAAATAACTTACGTCACGAAACTTTTTCAGAAATTTGACTCCATAAACTATTAAAGCCACTCCGAAAAGGAAAGAGAGCAACCCGTACACAGTAAAGTTTCCACTACCTTCAATGAAGGTCCAAACTCCAAACCCAAAAGTCAGTGCTGTGGAAAGACTAATGAACGCCAGATGAAATGCTTTCAGGGACAATTTTCACTCCAACTTGATCGCCTATTGTTCCAAATGTTATGAACAATAGCGACATCAAAAAAACAAGCGTGATAAAGAGCAATAGATAAATCAATTTTTTTTCGTGAGCCAAATGCATAAAAAAACTTGCTACAAGCGAGCCTTTTACCGTGGCGATCACCATGGCAACAAGTACAGCCAAACCAATACTGAACTTAAGCGAAGCCACAGCTACAGTTACTACCGTCAAAACGGCCAAGGCACCGAACACTTTTATGTAACTATTAATCTCGTTCTTGATATCTTGTGTCGCGTTCATACCTCACCTTATAAGAGATAGATTGTAGGAAAAAGAAAAATCCATACAATGTCAACAAAATGCCAGTAAAGACCAGCAATCTCAATGCGGTTAGTAAACTGCTCCGGGGCTGTCTCCCACATTTTGGCACCTGGGCCCCAGAAATAAGCGTTAACAATGAGGCCTCCAACCACGTGGAGAGCATGAAGACCCGTCAACACAAAGTAGGTAGCATAAAAATTATGGGTACTTGGTATATGATGATGTTCAATTTTTGGCATATACTCAAACATAATCTTTACAACCAGAAAAGTCAGTCCAAGAAGTATGGTGAGACCCATGTAAAGTCTATATTTCTTGAAGTCGTCCATTCTAAGGGAAGCCCACGCCATCACCACAGTTACACTTGAAACAATAAGTACCATTGTATTGAAAGTACCTATAGGAACACTGAGTTCCTCCGATCCCACAAACCAAGTAGTGGCTCCAGTCCGCAAAAGAATGTATGATGAGAACAATGCACCAAATAGCATCACTTCTGATGCCAGGAAAAGCCATATACCGATCTTGGCGTTGTAAAGTCCTGTATCTGGTCGAGCCTTGACAGTGTACGGAATCTGCATCAGTCTAACCCTTTACAGCTTCATGTTGTGGAGTAAAGTCACGATTTTGACCGTTAGCTCCATCCGTGTTGTACTCATAAGGTCCACGGTAGACATCCGGTACTTTCTCAAAGTTGACATGAGGCAGCGGTGGAGATGGCGCAGCAGCCCATTCCAATGTGGTAGCGTCCCATGCATTGCTGGAGACTTTCTCACCCTTAGCAAGACTGATAAACAGATTCGCAATAAAGAAAAACTGGAATAACCCTAGCCCCAATGCTGCCATGGTCATGAATTCATTCCATTGGAGAACAGGTTGAGCATGTAGATAAGTGGTTCCACCATCATACAATCGTCTTGAGACACCAGCCAGACCTTGGATGAACATGGGACTGAAAACTCCATTCATACAGATGAAAGAACCATAGAAGTGGATCTTGCCGAGTCCTTCGTTCATCCGTTTTCCAGTTACCTTTGGGAACCAGTAATAAATTCCGGCAAAGAGAGCAAAGATGGTTCCCGGTGCTACAACATAATGGAAATGGCCAATAACATAATATGTATCATGAAGATGAATATCGGCTGAAGCTAATCCCAAAGGGAGACCCGTCAGTCCGCCTATCCCAAACATGGGCAGAAACCCCAGGGCAAACAACATGGGTGTGTTAAACCTGATGGAACCGCCCCAGAGTGAAATGAAAAATGCCGACAGAATAATGATAGAGGGGATGGAGATAATCATGGTAGTCGTCTGAAAGAATGCAGCCATGGTAGTTCCCATTCCTGTGAGAAACATGTGATGGGCCCAGACAACAAATGACATAAAGCCGAGGAAAATCAACGAATAGACCATGGAACGATAACCCCAAAGAGGCTTCCTGGTGTTATTTGCGAGCACCTCTGCCACTATCCCCATGGCTGGGAGAACCAGAACATAAACCTCGGGATGAGCAAGAAACCAGAAAAGATGTTGCCATAAAAGAGGGCTTCCACCTCCTGCTACATTCAGCACTTCAGTCCCCACGTAGAGCCCCGATGGAAGGAAAAAACTTGTACCAGCCAATCTATCCATCAATTGAAAAACTGCCGCTACCTCCAAAGGAGGGAATGCAAGCAGGAGTAAAAATGCTGTAACAAACTGAGTCCAGACAAAAAAGGGCAGTCTCATCCAAGTAAGACCTTTTGTACGCAACTGGATGACAGTTGCAATAAAATTAACCGAACCTAAAAGGGATGATGTGATCAGAAATATCATGCCAAAGAGCCAGATGGTTTCTCCAGTTTCAGCAATGATCGAAAGGGGTGCATACATAGTCCAGCCGGAGCTCGCAGTGCCCTGAGGCATGAAAAAACTGGCCAGCATGAGTACACCACCCACAAAAAATGACCAATAGCTGGCCATATTAATTTTCGGAAAAGCCATGTCAGGAGCACCAATCTGAAGAGGTAGAACATAGTTACCGAATCCACCCACAGCCAAAGGCACCACACCAAGAAACACCATGATCGTTCCGTGCATAGCACCAAATGAGTTATACCCATCGGGGGTCAGCATTCCCTCTTCAGAAAGAAGTTTGCCAACAATAGGAACAACTTCGCTGGGGTAAGCCAGATTCCATCTCATTATCAACATCAAGCAGAATCCAAACAAAAGGAAAAACATAGCCGTGATAGCGTACTGTAGACCGATTACTTTATGATCAACAGAAAATATATATTTCCGCCAGAAAGGCTCGTGGTGATGATGCTCTGCCACTACACTCTCCTAATCATTAGATCAAATATATTTTAAACACAAATTATTTCAGATTATTCTTTTTTTGGTGGACGCTTAAGAACAAAGTCAGCTGTAGCATCTCCATCAGCCTGAACTGTAACCGTAACGGTCTTCGCTGGTAATCGCTCATGCCAAGCTTCGACAGTATACGTGCCGGGAGGCAAATTTTCTATTTCAAAATTGCCATTTTCATCAGTTACTGAAAAGAAAGGATGATCGAGGACACCAATAAAGGCTCCCATCCATGGATGAACATCACACTTCACTCTTACCATGATTTCGGCTTCATCAAATTTCTTCGTGACTTTCTTACGAGCGCCTGGCATAGCCTCATTAAAAGCAACATTATTTTTTTTCTTGGGCATCGCATGAACATTGTGGAGGGTACCGTCACTATTCAATATCTCTATTTTCTGTCCAACTTGAACACCGAGAATGTGTGGTTTGTAAACACAACCGTTCTGATCGATGGTTGCTACCTTTTCAGGAGCGGCGAATTTTTTGTCGCCAAGCCCTTCTTTCACGTAGACAAAAACGTTCTTTAACTCTCCTTCACTGCCAGCCAGAAGCCATTCTAAACGAGCTGGGCCTTCAGCGTGTTTACCGTCACAAATTGGATCAGCGGCCATCTTGATTGGCTTCATCCTTGGTACTTTACCTTCATACTTTACTGTACCCTTTATGCCACCAGCAGTGAGAATGCTGGAAAATATAAGCCCTGTTGTCAAAATAAATGTTGCTCTTGACCGATAACTCATGAGAGTATCCTCCTTCTTAATTAGAACAATTAAGTGGCTTTAATTTTGCCACTCTTCTTCGTCTTCCCACTCCTCATCATCCCAATCATCAATTTCCTCTAAGTCCTCAAGGAAATCGTAACCATTTTTGCTGAAGAAAGTTGCTATTTCAGACGAAATATCAACCTTTCCAGGAATAGCATAAACATAATCTGTAAGTCCTCTAAGCATGGCCTCATCATCGCCAGAAAGTTTCATTATCTCTGTCCCAAATATTTCTGAAGCATCGGATGAAGTTAATTCCTCAGGCGCCGGGATATATGGCTTCGGCATTTTTGTGCCTGGCATAATTTTTTGAGGATCACGTAACCATTCCATAACCCAGTCAGGTCTTAAACGTTCTTTGGTTAGCGCCATATTTGGAGCCCATGTTTGAGGAGTCTGAAGAGGTTGGGTAGTGCCATAATAATGGCAATTGTTACAAGCACCCATTTCGTGGAGCTTTATACCAGCGCGGTAGCCAACATTGTTTTTTTGAGGTGTATAATCACCTTCATATGGTGTGGTCTGCCCATCCCAATATTGAAAATACTTGATTAGGTTGTTCCATTTTTCATCCCCAAGCTCGAATGAAGGCATGCGAACCAGAAGATTCGGCCTTATTGTTGTAGGGTTATCAAAAAAGGAAAGAAGCCAACCAGGCTGAACTTTTTCGCCTTCCGTATTTAAGTTCGGCGGTCCGTATTCCATGGCAACAAAATTGGATAGAATATCTCCACCCCGTTCTTCAATGATATGACATCCTTGACAATTGTTGTTCCTAACCACCCACTGCCCAGCTTCAACAAATGTTTTGTGGGCTGAATTAGGTTTTTTCTTGGTATCATCTTTATTCAATGCCAAAATAACAGTTACGATTCTTTCGATTTCTTCATCACTTAATCCATAGTCTGGCATCCTTAATCCGTTATAAGGTCCTACCACCTTATTTTTATCGAAGCTTTTGGGATCCTTTACTTTTTGAGTAAACCAGTTGATCTTAGAATGCGGAATGTCCAAATAACCAAAATCCAGCTTATTTAACGGTTTGCTACCTTCGCCATCAAGAGCTACCCCAATACGTTTAGCATCTTCAAAACCAGGAATAAGATGACATCCAGTACATCCATAGTGCTGAATAAGCTTCGAACCATTGTATTCAAGCTTTTCAACCATGTCCATGGAAGCCAATTCAGACCGAGCAACTTTGTCAGAATTCATTTTAGACAAAAACTGGAAAGCTATATCTGATTGCATCTTCTCATCAAAAGAAGGGATTGATGAAGACATAAACTCATCTTCCGAAAGACTAAATAAATAACTTGCCAAATCTGTTGCTTCAACATCCGAAAGTCTAAGGTTTGGCATCCGGCTCTCAGGATGATAGTCTTTAGGATTTTTTAACCAACTATATAGCCATTTTTGTGTGGTCTTTGAACCAAGGCCAATAAGATTCGGCCCATGTTCCTGCCGAAGTGAAGCCAGGGTATAAGGATTATTATCAGGTTCATCCTGAATTTTATGACAACCTTCACATCCGAGATTATTAAATAAGTATTCACCACGGTCCGTATTACCCATTCTTGGCAAAGATGTAAGCGAGAAATTTTCACTGCGACTAAATAAATAGCTTACTATAGCATGTACTTCCTGGCTTGATCTTAATTTTTCCTCATCATCGTTTTCATCTTTTATGTCAAAAAAGTGTGGCATCCAGGTATTGTGCCTGAAACTACGCGGATTTTGGACCCAGCGGTAAGTCCAATCTTTTGTTGTTTTGGAAGAAATATAAGTCAGATTGGGACCCACTCTTTGTGCATAGGTCTCATCGTACCTTTCAATATAATGACAGCTGTTGCAAGACGTCTTTTCAAACAGTGCTAAGCCCATATTCAAATCATCAGCTCCACGAATGAAAGGTTGGTCTACATGGCACTTTAAGCATCCTGCTTCAGTGTATTGGGCCGGATACATTGGAGTGTCCCAGTGATGCATTTCATGCCAGTCATATTTTTCAACCCATTCTTCTTCTTGCTCGTGAGAGCTGGGAGAATGAGATGCTGTGGTAAAATCAGTTCCTCTTCCCCGTCCTGCATGGCAACTGGTACACCCGTATTCTTCAATAGGATGCGGAGAAGAACTTGTTAGGAATAGGTCCAGATTGGGATGAGTTGTGTATGGCTGAGGTACATCTTCAAAACCTGCTTGGTCAATGCCCAAGTGACATGTGGTACATCTGTCAACTTTTGGCATTCTCATAAAATTCAATTCATCCCTGAGCTCAGGAAGAATTATCTGTTTTATCTTTATGTACGGATTTAAAAAATCGATTACGGGCAGGTCGCGCACAGCTGCGGCAACACGATTTGAAATCGTCATGGCACTCGGATCAATATTTCGCAGCTTTCTTTCAAAAAGATCGGCCTGCCGTGAGAACTTCCCGATCTCATCCATGGCATCATCAGCCTGTTTCCTCAATTCATCAATCTCAGCAGACTTAGAAGAAAGGGATGCTGAAGCCTCTTGAACTATCAAATTCTTTTGGGAAACATCAGCCTCAAGTTCATCTAGCTGGCGTTTCAAATTGTCTACTTTTCCATTGCCTCTGGTTACAGCATCTTCATAACGGTAACGTGTGGCATCATAGTCTGACTTTATAAACGATAATTCTTGCTCTGCTTTATAATTGACCGCCTGCAATTTTCTTTCTTGTTTCCCCAATACAGACAAGTCTTCTTTCCTTGAATCAAGGCTACTCTTAGCAAGCTCCAATTCGGCTTCCGCATTTTGATATTCTTCTAACTCTTGAATTCGCTCTCTTTCCGCTGAAAGTAAGTTTTGTGTTTGATCAGATTCCAGTTTTCTGAATTCACGCTGATAATATTTCCAGTTTCTATCATAATCATCTATAAAGGTCCAAACAATGAGGACAAAGAAAAATATACTGGAAATGGCAAAAAGCCGGTTCAGACTGAAAATGTTATAATGTCTCTCTTGCTTATCCATTCCGGTATATCAGATATTGAAGAAAAACTCAGGAATAGCTATTATGTACTTAAGATTAAAAATCCATCGCAAGTACATTTTTATAGGTAGAGACAACATGCTCAAAACAAGAAAAACAAATACACCAAAGCTAAAACTTCCCAGTTTCTCATAGATTCGCTTGAAGATAGTTTTTGCAAATAAAGGAGGGAGAATCAGTAAATATCCAACAACCAGTAGAATACCAAAAATTTCTCTAAGTAGAATATTTTGAGGTAATCCAGTATTAAGGTATTTGATATAAATGATCTCTGAAAGATTGATATTAGTCAAAGGCTCAAGTTTATGCAAATCCCAATATTCAAATGGCCCGAAGAAATTCCAATTTGGGCCTCTTAAGAAAGTTCCGATAACAATCAACATTACCCAGAGAATGATCCAGCCAAATATATATATCGAAATGGCGAATCTTCTATTCTTGAACTGGAAAAAACCAGAACCTTCCGGATTCCTATCCAGATAAGGAATTGCCATTAAGCCAACAACAATTATGGTTGGGTAAACAACACCAGCAAGCCAGGGATCAAAATAGACTAACATCTCCTGAAGCCCAAGGAAGTACCAAGGTGCTTTGGAAGGATTCGGTGTAGAAGCCGGATTGGCCGGTTCTTCAAGGGGAGCATCTAATCCAATGGACCAAACCAGCAATAGACAGGTACATAAGATGAGGCAAATGAATTCAACATAGACAAGGTCAGGCCAAACCAAAACTTTGTCTTCAGGATCATTGTATTCATTTGGTTTATTTCCAGACTGAAGTTGAGCATCATTATCCACAGCCTGTTTCATACTCACCCAAAGAAAGAAATAAACCAGAAAAATAAGGCCTACAATGGGAACATTGTCTGGTTTGAAAACAATAAGACGAAAATCACTGTCTTCCAGGCCCACCAAGAAAAACAAAACCAGGCCCGTCATTACTACGACCAGCCCCCCATTTGACCAGAGCAAATTAAATTTCAACCGCTTGTTCCATTTGTCAAACCAATCATTTACAGGAAAGAAGAATGGAAAGCTGAACATAGCAAATGTGAGCATCAGCGTAGGTCGAGTAATAAAATTGATTAAATCCTTAAAACTATCCATTTGAGTTGCTCTTATTATCGGGACTAAGTGGGCCCCGAGATTCCGCCATCCTTTCTAACTCTCCAGAAGTGAACGGCCATAAGAATCATCACTATGAAAGGAAGACCTATACAGTGCAGAACATAAAACCTCAATAAAGCTGCTTCTCCCACGAACCGTCCGCCGAGCAAAGCAAACTTTGCATCAGCGCCCATGTTTACAAAATTGATGTCACCAATGGACAATAATGATGCACCTGGACCTTCATGTCCAAGGAAAGGAGCAGCTCTTGCCATATTGGAACCAACAGTAATTGCCCACATGGCTAACTGATCCCAAGGCAAAAGATAACCAGTAAAACTTAAAAGGAGTGTAAGAACAAGAAGAATTACCCCAATAGACCAATTGAATTCTCTGGGAGGTTTATAGGATCCCGTCATAAAAACACGGAACATGTGCAGCCATACAGTAATAACCATAGCATGAGCCCCCCAACGGTGAATCTCCCGCATGATGCCGAGAGGCACCTGCTCCCCAAGATCGATCATATCCGTATATGCATACTCTACAGTAGGCCGATAATAAAACATAAGAAGTATGCCAGATATGGTCAAAACCAGAAACAAGAAAAATGTAAGACCTCCCATGCACCATGTGAATTTCAGTTTAACCGCATGTCTGGGTAATCTGACCGGATGAAGATGCAAAAAAACACTATTAAGGACAGACATCATCCTTTGCCTGCGAGTTCTGGGGACACCAGATCGGATAATAGATTTCCATACCTGGGAATCTCCGAACCGTTCAAATATGTTCTTTTTATCGCTCATGAGACAGTTTTTAGTCACTCCTTTTCATGTTAACTATTTTATACAACCAAGAATGACTCAGAGTCCGACCATTGTCCTTTTTCATACTGAAATTTTCTATTTTTATCAATAAGGATCTGTCCATCATCCGCTAGAACAATCCTATAACGCTCGAGAGGCCGGGGAGCAGGCCCTTCAAAATTTATTCCCGACTTTCGGAAGCCGCTACCATGGCATGGGCATTTGAATTTGTTTTCATTTTCCAACCAATTGGGTGTACAGCCAAGATGAGTGCAGGTGGTGGAGAGAGCATAAATATATTCTGTACTCCTAATAATCCATGTTGCGAATTTTTCCTGCCATCGTATATCTACTAAGCCAATTTCATAATCCTCAGGAAAGCCTATTTTGAATGTCTGTGGAGGTTCAAAAAGTACATTGGGAAAGAAAATTCTCAACACCATAGTAAAGAATCCGCCTGTTGCAGCAGCAAAAGCTACCCAAGCTATAGCAAGCCAAGAAATAAATGAACGCCGCTGTACTTTTTCCTTAATAGATCCTTCGCCAACAGATGCTACGGGTTGTTTTTCTTTAATTTTTTCCTTTAGTACTTCTTCCGTCACAAGTCTCTCCTACAATTTCAGTGCCTTTTTTGCCAAATCTCGAAGCTTCAAGTTTTCATCAGTATCGCTGAGAACTCTCAAAACTTCATCAATTTCGGAATCATCCAGCATAGCGGCAGCCTGAATTGCAACCATCATAGCTTGCTCACTTTCGTATCGATCAACCCCTTCAAATCTTGCCAGGTAAGACCTGTCAAGAAGGTTTAACAATACAGTGCGGCCAGATGGATCACCATGTTTTGCCAGGGACACAGCGGCATTCCACCGTACGTTGGGCTCAGGATCAGATAGGAGAGACCGGAGACCCGTGAAGGAATCATCCGCACTCATCGCACCAAGTGCAATAGCCGCCCGATTCCTCACCAAGGCGGATGGGTGATCAGTTTGTTGAACAATAAGTTTGACATTTTCAATTTCGTTGTAATAACTGAGGGAATATATTGCATCAGCCACAACATCTTCATTGTATTCATTCAATGCATTTTGAATTGTTACTACAAAAGAAGGGTTGGCTGTCTGACCCATCGCTCGAATGAGATACTGCCGGACACGTGTATCCGGATCTCGCAATGCATATTCATAAGCTGAGTGCATTTCAGATACAAATCTATCTGAGATTTGCGGCATGTCGGGATTAGCCAACAATCTTGATAACTCAAAAGCAGATTGCCATCTTTTGGTAGCACTGCCGATCTTCACATCAGCCAGGTATTCTTCAGCACCCTTCGGCTCATATGTAAGAAGCCGCCACATGAAAAATATGAGAACTCCAAAAGCAGCAATTAGAAATGGTACAACAAAAAACGAGTGTACGATGACTCGCACTGTTGAATTTTTCTGTTCCGCTTCCATTATTCTAACTATGAAATTGCTGAGAATTCCTAAGAATCCAAGGAGACCAATTTACAATCCTGCCCAAGTTTCCGCCAAAGGGAATTCAATGATTTTGTGACAAAAACTTGGCTCACCAGCTAATTGTAGGCATTAAATGTTCTAATCAGAATTGGAACCAAGTCTAATGATAGAGAAAGTGCCGCGGGCGAGACTCGAACTCGCACCTCCAAGAGGAGACTAGCTCCTAAGGCTAGCGTGTCTACCAATTCCACCACCGCGGCTTAAATAGTCTCCATTATTTACCATGACACTTCTTATATTTTTTTCCGCTGCCGCAGGGACAAGGCTCATTCCTCCCAACCTTCTTACCCACGTGGACAGGTTCTGCCTTACCAGGTGTAGGTGCAGCATTTGGTTGACCATCCTGCCCATTTGTGGGCTGGGCAGCAAAACCCATGCCCACTGCCTCATCATGCTGGACTTTTACGGGCCCACTGGGCTTTCTTTGAGCAAGTGTAGGTGCCTCATCCATTCCGTGAAGTCGGGTTCTGTAAAGACGCTGGACAGTATTCTTGTTTACATCTCGTAAGAACTCCATGAACATGTCAAAACCCTCTGACTTGTACTCCAAAAGAGGATCTTTCTGACCGTAGGCGCGAAGGTTGATTCCTTCCCGAAGCTGATCCATGCTGTAAAGGTGGTCTTTCCACATTTCATCAATCGTTCGGAGGACAACATACCTCTCAAACCCACGCATGACCTCCACCGGAACAAAACTTTCCCGAACAGCATAGATATTTTCTGCTTTCTCAAGGATTTTTCCCTTCAACTGATCCGCTGATTCCAGAGACTTGAATTCATCATCCACTTCGATGGTAAATACGGAAGAGATATCGCTTTCAAATAAATCCCAATTCCAATCGTGACTTTCATCTCCAAATTCAGTTAAATGGTCCACCAACTCATCTGCAAACTCGCCTTGTATGGCGGTGATCTCATCGCGAATATCATCACCGTGAAGGGCCTCATTCCTTCGGGCATACACCACCTCGCGCTGCTGATTCATCACATCATCATACTCAAGAAGCCGCTTCCGGATAGAGAAGTTTCGGGCTTCCACCTTTTTTTGAGCACGCTCAATGGATCGTGTCACCATACCGGCAGTGATAACCTCACCCTCTTCGACACCAAGTTTGTCCATGATTGAGGCAATCCGCTCGCTGTTGAAAAGACGCATAAGATCATCTTCAAGACTGAGGTAAAAGACTGAAGAACCGGGATCTCCCTGACGCCCTGACCGTCCCCTAAGCTGCAGATCAATTCTGCGTGATTCGTGACGTTCTGTTCCAACGATATGGAGACCGCCTAATTCTACAACGCCTTCACCAAGTTTGATATCGGTGCCACGTCCCGCCATGTTTGTGGCAATTGTCACCGCTCCCCTATTCCCGGCCAACGTCACAATCTCTGCCTCGCGCTGATGCTGTTTAGCATTCAGAACATTGTGAGGAATTGCCTTCCTCTTTAGCATCCTGGAAAGAGTCTCTGATACCTCCACAGTAATGGTACCCACAAGCACAGGCTGGCCCCGCTGATGGCAGTCACCGATCTCATCCAGAACAGCGTTAAATTTTTCTCGCCTCGTCTTGTAAACGAGATCATCTCGGTCATCCCTCACAACCTTTTGGTCAGTTGGAATAACTGTTACATCCAGACCGTAAATGGAGTGAAGCTCTTCCGATTCTGTCTCAGCTGTTCCCGTCATACCAGCCAGTTTATTATATAGCCTGAAATAGTTCTGGATGGTGATGGTAGCGAGTGTCTGCGTCTCCCGCTCGATGGTCACATTTTCCTTGGCCTCTAATGCCTGGTGAAGGCCTTCACTGTAGCGTCGCCCCGCAAGGATACGTCCGGTGAACTCATCCACGATGAGCACTTTGCCATCCTGTACTACGTAGTCCACATCCTTCTCATATAAGGAATGGGCCCGAAGGAGCTGTGTTAAATTATGTATCTGTTCGCTCCGGGAGCTGTGTAAAAGGCGCGCCTCCTCAGCCGCCTCACCGCGCTGTTGTACGTCCAATGCAGAATTTGTATCAATATCGTGCAGTATTTCACCAAGATCAGGAATAACAAACATCTCCGGATTCTCCGGAGCCAAAGCTGTCCTGCCTTTTTCAGTAAGATCGATAACGTTACTTTTCTCATCGATAGAAAAATAAAGGTCTTCATCCACTTCATGGAGTCGCTTATCACGCATGTATTCTGACTCTACATCTAGTGCCAGCTTGCGTGTACCTTGTTCTTGAAAAACCTTTTGAAGCCGCCGATTCTTAGGCGCGCCCCTCGATGATTGCAACAGTTTGTAACCGGCATCACTCTCTTTCCCTTCCTCCAACAGTTGCTCCGCTTCACCAACCAGCGAATTAGCAAGGGAAGTCTGTTTCCTGATCAATCTTTGAATAAGGGGCTTAAGCTCTTTGTATTTTGAGTCAGTAGGATGATCTACAGCACCAGAAATAATTAGAGGTGTTCTTGCCTCATCTATGAGAATTGAATCGACCTCATCTATGATGGCATATGCGTGACCCCGCTGAACCTGTTCTTCCTGAGAAAGAGCCATGTTGTCCCGGAGATAGTCAAAACCGTATTCATTATTAGTACCATAGGTTATATCCCGCCGGTAAATCTCACGGCGTTCATCATTATTCATCTGGTTAAGCATAGAACCTACAGTAAGTCCTAACCTTTCATAAATCTTGCCCATCCATTCAGCATCCCGTTGAGCAAGGTAGTCGTTCACTGTAACGATATGAACGCCCCGGCCCGTGAGGGCGTTTAAGTATATTGGCATGGTGGCAACGAGTGTTTTTCCTTCTCCCGTTTTCATTTCAGCCACCTTCCCGGTGTGAAGGACTACAGCACCGATGAGCTGAACATCATACGGTACCATATCCCATGTGATGGACTGGCCAACCACTTTCCACTGCTCACCTGTGAGCCGGCGACATGTCTCCTTTACCATGGCAAAGGCTTCCGGGAGAATTTCTTCCAGAACAGCAACCTCCACTTCGTAAGCCATTTTATCCACCTCTTCCCTTGAGAGGTCTTGCTTCCTCGATTCATCGGCAGCCTGACTGCCAGCGGCACGGACCATCTCCTGGAATTCTCTGGTACGGGTAACCAGTTCCTCATCAGACTTTCCATCAAGGGTTTTGAAGATGGCGTTAATTTTTTCTACAATCGAGTAGAGACTTTTCACCTCTCGCTCAGACTTGGTGCCGAATACCTTTTTTAACAGTCCAGTTGCCATAAATCTTCAGGAAACTCCAATAAGTTTAAAAATTACCTTGATATTACTCACCGGGAACAGACAAATCTTCCAGTGAGTGATAAACTGAATCGAGAATACCATTCACGAAAGAACTGCTCTCATCGGTACTGTACTTTCTGGCTATTTCAACACCTTCCGTGATGGAAACTTTCGGCGGAATATCCTCAAAAAAGACCATTTCGGTCATCATCATCTGGAGCACGTGAAGGTCAATAATGGCCACACGACTGATTTCCCAGTTCTCTAATCGTTCTTCGATTTGCTTTCTAGTCCAATCTTTATGTTTCAAAGTGGTATTGAAAAGCCTCTCAATAAACTCTCTCGTTTCAGCATCGACGTTGTGACGACGCACCAAATCCTCAATTATTTTATTGGGAGAATCTTCGGTCATTTCGGCGGCATAGAGCCCTTGAAGAACCAATTCACGGGCAAAACGCCGCATCTTGACAAGAATCATTAATAAAGATCTAAGGGACGTAACCAATCAAAAACATCTTCACGACGTTCCAGCTGGATGTCCTTCAATATTTTCCGCAATTCCGCTGTTACCGCACCCATTTCAGTACCTATTTCAACTGAATCATCATCAGTGGTAATACGGCCAATGGGACAAATAACGACCGCCGTTCCAGCACAGAATACTTCGTCAGCGGTAAGGAAATCGTTCACGGTAACGTCAATCTCCTGAACATCGAGGCCCAAGATCTGCCGTGCAATCTGAATTGTTGAGTCACGAGTAACACCAGGTAAGAGTGAGCCACTAAGCTTCGGTGTCAGAAGGGTATCCCCCTTTAGAGCAAATACATTTGCCGAACCCAGTTCGTCCACAAAGCTTTCATCCTTAGAATTGAGATACATTACTTCGCTGAAGCCAAGCTTCTTTGCCAGTTCGAGTGGGTAGAGGGATGCGGCATAGTTCCCAATAGCTTTGGCAGAACCGGTGCCTTTTGGGGCAGCTCTATGGTAGAACTTAGTTACCTTAACATTCAGGCATGGAATCCCGCCCTGGAAGTAAGGCCCCACTGGAGAAACAAATATAATAAAAGTATAAGAAGGCGCCGCATGTACCCCAAGTACAGGACCGGTCCCCCAAACGATGGGACGAACATACAAACTTCCTTTTTTAAATGGTGGTATGTAGTCAGCATTATCCCTTACAGTCTGTTCTAAAGCCTCCAGAAACATTTTTTCAGGAATTGGGGGGATACACAGTCTTTCAGCTGATCCTTCCATTCTTCTTGCGTTCATTTCCGGGCGAAACAGAACAACACGTTTCTTGGCCGTCCTGAACACCTTCGTCCCTTCGAACACACCCTGACCGTAATTCAATACTCCGGCAGCCGGGGAAAGTTCTATGTTGCCAAACGGGACAAGAGCCCCTTCCTGCCATTTATGCCCTTCATCGCAGGTAGCCATATACATGCTTCTGGTTGGTGTGTGGCTGAAGGTGAGTTGGTCCCAATTAATCTGAGGTTCTAAGACATCAATATCCTTCATTCTGCCTCCAACATTGATCTTGCTATAACCAGTTTCAGTATTTCTGAAGTTCCCTCGTAAATCTGTGTAATCTTGGCATCCCGCATAAGTCTTTCCACACCGTACTCCTGCATATATCCGTAACCTCCAAATATCTGAACACATTCAGTAGCGGCCGACATTGCCACATCCGACGCATAATATTTCGCCATGGCCGCCTCTTTGGAAAAGGGCTTCTCTTCATCTTTAAGGGTGGCAGCGTAATGGGTTAGGAGCCTTGCGCTAGTTATTTCAGTGGCCATTTTGGCAATTTTCTCTTTTATGGCACCAAAGGTGCTGATCTTTGATCCGAACTGTTTTCTCTCACTGGCGTAATCGATGGAACTGTCTAGAGCCGCTTGTGCGATCCCAAGGGCCTGAGAGGCTATACCGATCCTTCCGCTGTCCAGAACGGACATGGCAATTCTGAATCCGTCCCCCTCTTCGGCAATCCTGTTTTCCTCCGGCACATGGCAATCGTCAAAATAGAGTTCACAGGTGTCTGAGCCCCGAATACCGAGTTTATTCTCTTTCTTCCCCGTGGAAAAACCGTCAATGCCCTTTTCAACAGCAAACACGGTGATCCCCTTATGGCCTAAACCTTTTTTCGTAACAGTAAAAACAAACACAATATTAGAGTTGATACCATTACTGACCCAGTTCTTGGTGCCATTGATGATGTATTTGTCTCCACTTTTTTCTGCGTAGGTGAGCAGATTAGATGCGTCAGATCCCGCTTGGGGTTCGCTGAGTGAAAAGGCGCCGAGCCATTCACCTGTGGCAAGAGTCCGGAGGTATTTATCTTTCAGGTCATCAGTACCGTATTTGTACAGAAGCGCACAAACAAGTGAATTGTTCACAGAAACAGGGACAGCAGCAGATGCGTCCACTTTTGCAATCTCTTCCAGAGCCAGGGAGTAGCTTAAAGTATCTAAGCCTGCTCCGCCCCACTCTTCCGGCACTATCATTCCCATAAACCCCATTTCACCCAGCATCTTAATCTGCTTGGATGGGAACTCCATTTTCTCATCCCGATCGATAACGCCCGGAGCCAAGTGTTCCTCGGCGAATTCCCTAGCTGTTTTCTGAATAAGGAGTTGTTCTTCAGAGTAGTTGAAATCCATTTCAGATAACCTCAACAATTAAGGCCGACGCTTCACCGCCACCAATACAGATGGCCGCCAGACCGCGCTTTGCCTTTTTTAAATTCATGGCGTGCAAAAGCGTCACCAGAATGCGAGCACCACTGGCACCAATGGGGTGGCCCAGCGCCACTGCCCCGCCGTTTACATTGACTATGTCATGGTTCAAGTCAAGTTCCTTCAAGGCTGCCATGGCGACATTTGCAAACGCTTCATTGATCTCAAAAAGATCGATATCACCCATCTCAAGACCGGCCTTTTTCAGCACCTTTTGAATAGCACCTACGGGTGCAGTGGTGAACCACTCCGGCTCCTGGGCCACCGAGGCTTGAGCTACAATTCGCGCAACCGGACTTACTTTCAGTTCAGAAGCTTTTTCCTCATTCATCACTATCATGGCAGCAGCACCGTCGTTTATCTTTGAAGCGTTGGCAGCTGTGACGGTTCCCTCTTTTCCGAATGCCGGTTTGAGCTTTGTTATTTTCCCAAAGTCGGCTCGGCCAGGCTCATCATCTAACGAAACTTCGGAAACATTCCCCTGCCGGTCTTTCACCTCCACCGGAACAATCTCATCAGCAAAATGGCCTTCAGCTTGAGCGCTTTGTGCCCGGGTGTAAGATTCTTTTGCGAAGGCATCCTGGTCCTCTCGGGAAAAGCTGTATTTTTCAGCACACATATCGGCACATTTACCCATGTGCCTGTCGTTGTAGACGTCCCACAGTCCGTCTTTAATCATGGAGTCCACAATATCACCGTGCCCGAGACGATAGCCGTCCCGCGCTTTCGGCAAAAGATAGGGTGCTTGCGTCATGGATTCCATACCGCCGGCCACGATGATACTGGCATCTCCCGTCTGTATGGCCTGTGACGCCAGCATTACAGCCTTCAAGCCCGAACCACACATCTTATTAATGGTGAGACACTCGACTGAATCAGGAAGTCCGGCGTAGATGGCTGCCTGGCGGGCGGGCGCCTGGCCAAGGCCTGCCTGGAGGACATTCCCCATAATCACTTCATCCACACTGTTTGGCACAACATCGGCTGCTTTAAGAGTACTTCGGATGGCGATGGCGCCCAGATGCTGAGCGGAAACAGTTGAGAGACTCCCTTGAAAGGCGCCGACGGGTGTCCGCTTAGGCCCGGCAAGCACAACCGACTCACTACTCCCCATTGTCATTATTATTGTAAGCTTTGATGATATCCTTTACCAATCTGTGCCGCACCACGTCCGACTCATCCAGATAAACAAAGCCGATGCCGTCAATCTTTTTCAGAATTTGTTCCGCCTGAAGCAACCCGGAATCGTTTTTGTCAGGAATGTCCATCTGCGTCTTGTCGCCCGTAATGATGGTTCTGGAGTTTGGCCCTAGCCGAGTGAGAAACATTTTCATCTGCATGGCGGAGCAATTTTGCGCTTCATCCAGGATAACGAAAGCGTTGTTCAACGTCCGGCCCCGCATGTAGGCCAGCGGGATCACCTCCACTGCTCTCTTGGAAAGAAGCGATTTCAGATTGACTGTTGGCAAGAGTTCGTTAAGAGCGTCATAAAGTGGCGTCAGATAAGGATCGATCTTTTCCTTTAAATCACCGGGTAAAAAACCGAGCCTCTCTCCCGCTTCCACTGCAGGCCTTGAAAGGATAATCCGCTTCACTCGGCGACTTTTGAAGGCAGCCACTGCAAACGCCACTGCAAGAAAGGTTTTTCCCGTACCGGCTGGGCCTATAGTGAAAACCATATCATCTTTTTGTACCGCGTCATAGAACAGCCTTTGGCCTTCAGACCGAGGCGTTACAGGTCCTTGCCGGGTGTGCAGAATGACAGGTTCTTCCGATTTTTGTTCAACGTGTTTGCCGTTGGAAATAACAGCCACAAGTGACTTCACATCATTGGCCGTGAGCTGATTTTTACTGCTGTACGTTTTCATCATTTCTGAGAGGGTTTCAGACGCCTGTGCAATCACAGATTTCTCCCCTTCAAGAATGATGGTAGAACCTCGTAAAATAATCTGACAAGGGTAAGATTCTTCGAGAATTTTAATATTCTCGTCAGCCACACCGGCGATACCAATGGGGTCTATATCTTTCAGGTCAATTTTCTTTTTCAAAAAATGAAAGGAGCCTCCGAAGAGGCCCCTCAGGCAAACTAATTTAGTTAAATGAGAAGTCGAATAATTCCTAACTCGAACCCATCTAAAATTATCTTGAAAAGCACGGATAAAAGTACAAACCGACCTTATCTCAGACAAGGTGATTGGAGCTCTTTTGTCTTTCCTTTGCCGGCTTTTTGCCTTTATTTTCCATTGAATCATGACACTCTTACTCTGGACTCTACTCATACTTTTTAGCTCTGTCCTTCTAGTACTCTCCTTGCGATGGAAAGTCTCTCTCTCTGGAAAACTCTACTATGACAAAAATGTGTTTGACTACTCTGTTCGCGCACTGCTGGGTGGCAGAAATCGAGGGGTTGGAGTGAATAGAGATTCAAAACGTTTTACCGTTTTTCTCGGGCGAGCCCACTCCCCGTTTTTCACTTTTTCGCTGGGAGATAAAAAGAAGACCAAAGCAAAACAAAAACCCAAACAAAAGAAGAAGCGATCAACAAATCTTTTGGGAATTATCTCCGCAACAAAGCGCTCAATCCAGTGGGGCAACCTTGAACTTAGAGGTGAGTTCGGCCTTAAGGACCCAAGCCAGACAGGTAAGCTTTTCGGCGGACTCATGGCTGTTGGGAACGGTCTTTTCCCTCACAGGTTTCAGCTGAACATTCAGCCAAATTTCGACCGTCAAATGGCCGATGTTAACTGTGATACCGCGTTTCAATTTCGCCCTACGGCGCTAGCCTGGCGCGTTGGGCAAGCTTATTTCAACATCAACCGATAGGAGGAAAGAATATGGCTGTTTCAGATTTGATAAAAAATGTAATGGATGAACTGGAAAGTGTCATGCAGACCAAAACGGTGGTGGGTGACCCCATCACCGCTGGGGACTACACGGTCATCCCCGTATCAAAAGTGAGCTTTGGTTTTGGTGCCGGTGGTGGCGGGTCAGAAAAGAACAAGAAAGGCACAACTGGTGAAGGGGTAGGAGGCGGCTGGAGCATTGAACCCTTGGCTTTTTTTGTGGTGGGTACTGAAGGCGCACGACTCTATTCATTAAAGCAGGAAGAGACGGTTATGGGTAAGCTCTTCGATCTTGCCCCAAAAGTCGCGGAAACAGTTAAAGATTATGTTGAACAGCGAGGCACCTCAGCTGGCTCGGCTAAGGCTGAATCGGAGGAAAGTTCGGATCATTAACCAAGCACCGGTGTGTCGGGATTAATATAATAGAGTTTTTATTTACTGACTGTATTTAGAATAATTATTTGGGGGAAATGTGATATTTCGTAAACCCGTTTTCTGGATTTCGGCCGTGCTACTGTTTATCGGCGGATTATTTTACAGCGTACAGGTTTTCCCTAAGGCCTTTACCATACTGAATTTGGATTTGAAAATGGATCGAGAAAGTGCTTTTAGTCAATCCAAAATGCTGGCTGAGAAAAATAATTGGGGCCCGGATAATTATAACCAGGTAGCATCATTTACCCATGACACAAGAACACAAAACTTTGTTGAACTGGATGCGGGAGGTGTCGAAAAAGTTTCTTCCTTAATGCAAGATGGTCTATACCATTTTTATACTTGGACAGTAAGGCACTACAGGGAACATGAACCAAATGAAACAAGAATTACCTTCACTCCCGCTGGTGATTTTTACGGTTTCAATGAGACACTGGGAGAAACAGAAAAAGGCGCCGCCCTGGGCACTGGGGAAGCAAGGAAAATCGCCGAAAATTTCCTTCATAATGGAATCGACATTCAGCTTTCCGAATACGAGGCCATAGAAACTTCGGAAGAGTTAATGCCCAGCGAACGGATTGATCACACTTTTGTTTATGAACGTAAAGAAGAACAGATTGGGGATGGGTTTTTTCGGTTAAGACTGGTTGTAAGCGGAGACAAAGTAACCGAACTGAAACACTTTATAAAAGTACCGGAAACATTTAGCAGACGCTTCGAGGAGATGCGTTCAGCAAACAATACGCTGGCAACATCCGCCAGCATGGCCATGTTTTTGCTCTATGGTTTTGGTGGCATTATTCTGGGTCTGTTTTTCATGATGCGCAAACGCTGGGTAATCTGGAAACAAGCGGTATACTGGGGATCTTTCGTTGCCGCATTCGGTACCTTAGGTGAGATCAATTTCTGGCCACTGATGTGGATGTCCTACCCAACAGCCCTATCAGAGCAAAGTTTTTTCCTACAAAATATATTTGCCATGGTCGCTAACACAATTTTTATGACTATTGTTTATTCTCTCTCTTTTATGGCAGCAGAAAGCTTGAGTAGAAGGGCATTCCCCCAACAGATTAATCTCTGGAAGATATGGTCAAAAGGTGCGACTAATTCCATCCAAGTTCTGGGCCGCACTGTAGGCGGCTACCTCATGATCGGCTTTGATCTTGCTTTCGTAATCAGTTTTTACCTGGTAACTAAAAAATTGTTTGGCTGGTGGGATCCTGCTTCTACACTGTTTGATCCTGATGTCATCGCCACTCCCTTCCCCTGGATATCATCGGTCAGTAGAGCATTGGGCGCAGGGTTCTGGGAAGAGTGTCTTTTCCGCGCCGTGCCCATCGCCGGGGCAGCGCTGATCGGGGACAGACTCGGTCGGCGCAAACCATGGATCATAATTGGTTTCGTTGTCCAGTCGCTGATCTTTGCCGCTGCACATGCCAATTATCCATCTCAACCAGCTTATGCACGACTGGTTGAATTGATCATACCATCTATCATTTTCGGTTTGTTGTACTTACAATTCGGTTTGCTGCCCGCAATCATTTCCCATTTCATGTACGATGCCGTACTCATGTCTTTACCTATTTTTACTTCTTCTGCGAGCGGCATGTGGTTTGATCAGCTGATGGTTTTTGTCCTCTGTCTTGTACCAGTGTGGATAATTCTCATGGGTCGCTGGAAAGACAAAAAATGGACTGAACTGGGCAACAACTTTTATAACAGTGCCTTCACTCCTGCACCAGAAAAGAAAACCAAAGAAAAAGTCCCTGCTGTTGATCTACCCGAATATGGTCCAAATAGTAAAAAGATTTTACTTCTTTTTGGTGCCCTGGGCATTATTGCAGTCATTGGGTTCAATCGCACACCCGATGCCCCAGGGCTGGAAGTTAATCGAAAAGAAGCAATTGCAATTGCGGAAAATCATCTGGTTGAAAATGGCATTCAGTTAGGGGATGAATGGAACAGGCTCACATCAGTCAGCCCTAGTGGGCCGGGGCAGCAAAACAGATTCATCTGGCAAACCGCAGGGGAAGATACGTATGGTGACTTAATGGGTAACTACATCGGTACACCCGGCATGGATATACGTTATGCAAAATTCGAAGGCGATTTAAATGAGCGCGCTGAAGAATACCGGGTTGCGTTGGATAATAAGGGTAAGCCATTGAGTATCACCCATAGACTGCCTGAGAATCAAGCTGGAAACGAACTAACGGAAGATGCGGCAAAAGATCTTGTATACGCAACGATTAATAAACATTATGATCTTACACCAGACGACATTGAATTCATTTCAGCTGAACCGTCTAAAAAACCAGCACGAATGGACTGGGAGTTTGTTTTCAAGGATATTGTCAACGCAAAATTACCCGAGGGTGATAAACGAATCCGCGTTACGATAAGTGGTGATGAAATAAGTAGCCATAGTACATTTGTTTTTGTTCCAGAAGAATGGGAACGCAAAGAAAAGGATCAACAAGCCGTATTAGGTGTTGCTTCCAATGCCATGTCCTTTTTACTGATTATTGTAGTTTTGGCAGCAGTTGTTTTAGGAATAATTCACTGGACCAGAAAAAAGATCACTACCAAGTTGGTGGTATATATATTGATTCCCCTCTTCATTTTACGGTTGGTGACTTTCATTAATCAGTTACCATCCATTGTTGCTGGCTTTTCCACAGCACAACCATATAATAATCAGTTAGGGGTACTGATTGCTGGCACGGTGGTTGGCGCCCTATTAATCTCAATGATTCCAGCGGTCTTGGCCGCGGTTGCCCATTATCAAATAAATAATAGTGCACAAAAATCACATGGCCCTGATTTAATCGAAGGAATTGCTATTGGAATCGGTCTGGCAGGTTTTTTTGCTTTTACAAATTCAATGCAGCCAAGCCTGAGTCCTCACTGGCCAGCTATATCGCAAGGAGCGGCAACCATTCCTCTTCTGGGGATTTATATCGACGCTTTAGGTAGTTTTATCACATCGGCAGCGTTCATGACCTTTGTCATTCTTTTTGTTACAGATAAAACAGCATCCTGGACCACCAGAAAAGGATTGTTCACTTTTATATTCATCCTATTGGGTCTAATGACTGCTGGTAGCAATGATGTATCTGGGATAGGTTCCTGGATTTTTAGCGGTCTATTAACTGGTGTTGTATTTTGTTGGCTATACAGTACAGTAATACGTTATAATACTGCGATCACAGTATACGCCGTCAGTGCCCTTGTTGTAACAGAACTCGGTGTCGGGATAATCCATGAACCTTTGCCCGGCGCAAGCGTGGGTTACGTGCTGGCAATATTAACAATAATTGGTGCCAACATTTATTGGTCTAAGTTAGTAGCAAAATAATAACTATAATTTCCCTGCCTCATTATTCTATCCAGCTGGCTTGGCTTTAAGTAAAGATACAGGTTAACTCTTTTAAGTTCGAATAATATTAGATCGAAGCAGACCGCTTAGCTAAAATAATCCTATCAAACTCTTGGGTTGGATCACAACAGTTTCTAAGTTTCGAAGCTATATAAACTTCAATTGATTCAAAGAACTTGGGAGTTCAAAATACTTACTTAGGAACCATCCAGGTTTTCTCTAGTTGATTCGCCTGGACATACCTCTGTTAGAATTTGTCACTTATGAAAAATGGCCTATTTGCATTTTTCTCAGATTTAATTCTTTTTCATTAAATCGTTCGCTTACTATGAATGACATACGATTAGGTTGGTGATCAGAAAAACATGAATACAAAATCCAAGCTAGTTAAAGCACTTACGATCATAGTGGCTACTTATCTATTTTTGCTAAGTATCAATCTGCTAGGGCACTCCTTCAAGCAGTTTAAGAACCTGGCCGAAATCATGATCATGATGACATCTAACCCATTCGCTGGTCTCATTATCGGCATCGTTGCTACGAGTCTCATTCAGAGTTCTTCGACTACCACTTCACTCGTTGTCGGTCTGGTTGCCGGAAACGCTCTCAACCTGAGTAACGCCATTCCAATCATAATGGGGGCGAACATCGGTACAACCATCACCAACACACTTGTGTCGCTCGGTTATATTAATAACAAGGTGGAATTTCGAAGGGCGTTTTCCGCAAGCGTCGTGCACGATTTCTTTAATATCTGCGTTGTTATCGTCTTGTTCCCCATCGAGCTGAAATTTCATATCATATCCAAAACAGCTTCTATCTTAGAAAGAGGATTCTCAGGAGCGGGCGGATTGAAAATGTTCAATCCATTAAAATTCATCATTGATCCTGCGATTAAACTACTCGATTTCCTATTCTCATTTGTCCCTTACGAAAACCTAGTCATGATCATTTTTTCCCTAATCATCATGTTTTCTGCACTGGCATTTCTAATCAAAACAATTCGATCTATAATGCTAACGAGGATAGAAGTGATCATTGATAAGTACCTTTTTCGAAATGATGTACTCGGTTTCATCTTCGGAATTCTGATGACAGCTTTAGTCCAGAGCAGTTCGGTCACAACTTCCCTTATCATACCACTGGCCGGTGCCGGTCTTATTTCTGTTAGACAGATTTTCCCGTATACCCTAGGTGCAAATATCGGAACAACATTCACCGCAATGTTGGCTGCCATGGCGACGCAGAACAGTGTGGCCGTAACTGTTGCCTTTTCTCACCTCTGTTTCAATGTCTTCGGTATTGTTCTATTTTACCCATTTAAGTTCATTCCAATTCGGATGGCTGAATTTGTTGGACTCATGGCGAGCAAGTCGACCAGAAACTTGATTCTATTCATCACTATCTATATTCTTCTGCACTTTGTTCCGGTGGTACTCATTTTCCTCACGTAAATACTGGATAACATGAATACGAGGATCGATAACCGGAACTGGAGATTATCACTGCAAAAGCCTTATACTGTCTGCATCATAAACATTTCATTTCTGAATCTCTTAAGACTAATTTTATTTGTGAGGTAAAATCATGTGGAATCAACTCTTAAAACTGTGGAAATCGGACAATCTGCTTGTACAGGCATGGGACCAATCCTTTGAAATGCTGGAAATCGCCCGGGATATGTGTCTTGAAGCTATGCGAATTCTTCGGGAGAGCGATGACACTATTATAAACAAGGATATCCGCCAGAAGGACAAAAAGGTAAACGAATACGAACAAGAAGTTCGAAGAAAAGTGATGACACACTGTACAGTGCAAGGCCCAAACGAACTTCCTGGTGGAATGGTTCTTGTGAGTATTGTCATCGATATTGAGCGAATTGGGGACTACGCCAAGAACATACTCGATCTTGCCGAAGTACATTCTAATCGTTTAGATATTCCTGAACTTGAGAAAGACCTTCTTCAAATAGAGTCAACTACAAAAGAACGTTTTAAGGAATCTATCCGTATTCTTCGAGAGCAGGACGAAGATAGTGCAAAGCATCAGATGTCAACATTTAAAACGGAACTGTCCTCGATCTGTGACACAATTGTGGACCGTGCTGCAGGGGGAAAGATAACTGGTGTGACACCGGATGAATGTGCCACACTGGCACTTTATGCACGATACCTCAAACGGATCAACTCCCACCTGAATAATATGGTCACGAGTGTCGCAAATCCTTTTGAGAAGATCGGGTTCCGATCTGAAGAAATGTAGACCTAAAAGTTATATTTCATTTTAAAGAATACGTTATCGTTGCCGCTGAACTGACCAAAAGAATCTACCCTTTCCCTTACCACCTACTTTTTACTGAGACCACGCTCCAGGTCACATTTCATATCTAGGGAGATGGTTACTTAGAACTGATCCTGATCGTAACCGAAATCACTCCTGGGTATGTTTAAGATCAGCGTGAAGTTATACTCACCGCCTAACGGTACTCTATTTTGATAGCAGTCCTTTAGGAAGGGCTGAGCTCAACTACTTATATTTTTATAGATGATCACCTGTCGCGCTTAAGAAACCGCTCAGTGAAAAAGCTGTCTTCAATACCGGTGTCGTACTGAACATCGGAAACTTCCAGTATGGTTCTGTGCGGCTTTTGGATATTCTCCATCACCATCTTCAGAATCGTCCAGTAATCCCCATCTTTTCTGACTTCAGGAATAGTCATCACTTTCAGGAGTTGATCTTTTCTATCAAAGAATTCCACTTTTCGAAAGATACTCCGTTCTTTTTCTACCCAGATAATCCGCCGTGAGTATGTTCTCTTTTTCAATGGTATGGCCTCGACCTTGAAACATGTTGAACCGAAAAGTTCATCCTCCTCGAGGATCGTATAGGTGTCATCATCAATATCCCGTCCCTCCATATCCTGGTAAGTAAAATCAGATCCCATGAAGCTCTGATTCCTCTGATTGGAAATAATCCGTTTTGTTTTCTTCAGTGCCGGCAGGTAGAGCCACTGATCACTATCCTTGTTGTTTCCACGATATTCCCACATAAGGAGACTTGTACCTTTCACATCGGCCGGCTTTGTGAAGCGGATGAGGGACTTGGATAGGAAGATTCCCTCTGAAAAGTACTTTTGATATCTTGTGATCTCGCGGCTTCGGTGGCGCTCCTTCACCCCCATTATTTTGGTCAGTGTCAACACTGTTTTAGAAACAACATCTCGTGGATCGGGCTGTGCGTCTACCTTTTGCATGATCTCGAGCCCCGTCACTTGCGGTTGCAGTGTGGAAAGAGTAATGAAAAGGCAACTGGTCAATCTGAGCATGATTATAAAAACTAAGGTAAAGTGTTTCAGTTAGAAACTGAACTTAAAGCCTGCGGAGATATGAGAAAAATCTTCCAGTTGCGTAAAAGGGTTGGTCGGATCTGCCTCATCACCAAAAAACTGAGTTAAGCCAAGCTCAACTTCCCAGTTCTCAAGAGGTGAATAGGCTACTCCAAACCCACCCATCAGCCCCGCCTCCTCAAGGTTCACAAAGGTGGTAGCTCTAAGCTCAAGGCTGTTATCCATCAGGTTACCCGTTGCGGAGAGCATAATACCCTGTTCGGCGAACATGGCGAAAGGGGTTCCCATTCCCGGTACAAAACTGTCTTTCGTCAGTTCAGTTCTGGATGTGTCAGGTTGATTAAAAGTTAGTCCTTCAACCTTCAACACCGTACTGCCTATGAGCTGGCCTGAAAACTGGATGTCGAAAGGTCCTGTCACTTCACCTTGGAGAACGTATTGCTGATATTCCGCTTGCATCGCTAACAGTGCGGCACAACAGTCGTAATCCTCATTTTCAGTCATGAAATAACCCATCTCGCCCCGGAGAGTCAAATCGCCGAAGAAAGTGACAAAGTCACCCCCAAGAACAGACGTCGACCTGTAGCCAAACTGAGGTAACGGCAATACCATATTAACGGATTGGAGTTGGAGATAGTTCATCCCCATGAGGCTAAATCCCCTGTCGTGACCTTCGAAATAAGAAACAGAGAAATCGCTCTCTCCCACCGTCGTCTGAACACGAACACCGTACTCCAGCGGCTCATCTACTTTGATGTATTCTTGCGGCTCGAACGGGGGTTTGATTGGAAAATCCTCCTCGCCAAATGTATAACGATTGGGCTCATGCTCAGGGATAATGATGGCCTCAATCTGCCAGGCCCCAATATAAACCGACGCTGCTGCAGAAATAGAACCTATCTTTCGGTCAGTACCTGGAAGAAACAAATAGTAATAGTCGTAAGCATTGAGATTGTCCGTAGGATTATTTCCGTCAGCGGCACCCCAAGCATGGATCTGCTTCCCAACACTCACCTCTCCAAAGGATGGATACCAGACAGCATAAGCCTCTCGCAGATCAAATTCAGTTTCTCCAGAAGACCAACGGTATTCTAGGGAACTGCTAGTTTTGAAATCGAAGTTACCTAACGTGTAACCCAGCTTCAGTTCCGACATCCGGAAAGGGAGAGAAATCTGAGAGCCATCCGATGAGCGAAACATACCAGCTGGATGAACGGAACCACTATAATTCAGCTGCGCTGATACGGCAACAGGAAGCAGAAACAGCGCAAATCTCATCCTTAATAAGCGTTTTGGTGACAATAGAGCCTTGGCATTACACAAGATCGTTTTTATTAGATACTGGTGGTGCTTCTTGTATTACTTTTGGTTCCTATCGCGGCATCCGCTTAAGATTCTTCTCATGGAAAAGACCCTCCCTTAGGCCGGTATCCAACTGGATTTCATCAAACGTCACTCTCGTGCTGTGCTCTTTCTGAACATCCTTAACAAAAATGCCGGTCATAATATTGTACTTCCCCATCTTGCCGGTGTTAAAAACCTTGGTCTTCTTCAAATATCCTTTTCGGTCGTACGATTCTTCTTTCACCAACAATAGTGTTGCTTTCTCAACCCAGGTCGTATGTTTGGAATAAGTAGACTTGGCTTCAGGTTTCGGCATTACTTCCAACATATAGCACTCTTTTCCGTCCACTACGTCATCATCAAGACGAACGAATTCATTCTCTTCAAGCTCCCTGCTGGTCATATCTTCATAACTGAGATCGGAGCCCATGAAGGAATCTCCCTTCTTTTTTGATGAGATTCGGCGAATCTTATTGAAAGCCGGAAGCCACATGCGCATTTCATCATCCATATCATCATGCTCGATTTTCAAAAAAGCTACTCCCTTATCATCCGCTGGAGCCAGAAACCAAAGGATCTGCTTCTTTCCTCCGCCAACCAATTGGGAGAAAATGGTAGATGTGCGTGTCTTACCTTTGGAATTGGTCAGAACCATTGTCATCTTGGAGGTCATATCTTTGGGCTGTTTACGTTCATTCATCATCTTGGCAATATCATAGCCGGATTGTCCCTGGAGGACTGAAAGCAATAGCAGAATCAAAAGTATTTCCCTCACGATCATTCTACTAAACTTTCATCAATCTTGATTTTAACATTTCTGAAATGACCGCCAATATAGTCAATGTCCCTATGGATGTGGATATCATGGCAAAAATGAGTAACCCACCTATATACTGAACAGGAATAAAAGACGAAAACAACAGAGCGCCAAACCCCATATTGGATGCAGCGTCCAAGATGATAGGATAGCCTACATCTTCCACAACTTCACGCGTGAGTTCATCTGAGGAAATACCGCTTCTTGAAATATTTCGGTACTGCGCAATATAGTGGAGGGCAAAATCGACACCGACACCAATGATGATGGCAGAGAGAATTGCCGTGATATGGGAAAGTTCTACACCGAACAGACCCATCAAACCAAAATTCAAGATAACCGCTGACACAAGGGGTGTGACAGATAGCAACGCCCATAACCCGTTCTTGAAAAAGATCCAGGAAATTAGAAAGATCATAATAATCGAAACTAATATACTGATTATGGATGATCTTATAACTAGGTCTACCAGTTCGCGAAGAATGATTAGAAGTCCCGTTATGGTTGTCTTGATATCATTCTCGGCGATTAACTGAATCTCTTTTTCAGTATCATTGACAAACTCGATAACCATGGTCGTGGAAATACTCCCCAAGAGTGCTGTCATAAGGCCAGTATGATAGTCATAATCAACCAGGGAACTGAAATCATCTGGATCACCAGACATGGAATAAAGCGTAAAAAGGTTATTCACCTTCCCCCTCGTTTCCGGGATGGTCTCAAATGCCCGGTCATCATCCATAACTGTGCGGTGCATCTGCTTGATAACATCCACGATGGAGAATGTTGAGTGTACACTCGGATGCGAATCAACAAACGCCTGAATGGTCTGTACTTTATTTAAAACATCAGGAGACTTCAAATCTCCTTCGAACCTGATATCGATATCCATCACGCCAGCCATTTCCTGGTTCATGAAATCGATACTATCACGTATTTCAGTACCCGGTTTGAAAAACTTGGTAAAATCCACTTCCACTTCCACTAGCAATATCCCAATTGACGCCACTAAAACTATCCCACTTCCAAGCGCCAGAATTACCTTCTGATAGCGGATAACAAGCCTTCCATACACATTTACTATTCTCTCAATGGGACTCAGATGCGTGATCGCCTTAGACTGCAAGTCCCATTCGTGACGTATTATCATGGCTGGGAGAAAAAGGGAAGACAAAAGCCATGCCCAGGTAATACCGAGCGAAATAGTGATACCGTAACCGATGAACTGTTCGATAGGTGCAAAGATCAAAGAGAGGAAAGCAACGATTGTGGTCAGGCTCGTCAGAAAGACTGGTAACAGGAGATTGTCCATGGTTGTGAAGACAGCCTTCTCTACATCCTTTTGCTTCCTCAATTCCCGTAGAAACTTTGTCAGAATGTGGACTCCATCTGCTGCGGCGATTGTCATCAAAATAATCGGCATAGAAGAGTTCACCATAGTGAAATGAAATTTTTCCGAACCGGTCAAAGTCACAATCCAACCCATGAAACCCATCATGGAAACAAGGGAAATGACAATCACTCCCCAGACCAGTTTGACGGCGTTTGCGCTGCGAAAGTTGACAGCTAGGACAGTAATCAGAACCCCGATGCCTAGAATCATCAGTATCAAAACATCTTCCAGAATGAGTGTCGGGAGAGTTCCGAAAAGATAAGGTGTACCACCGTAATGGATTTCGTAATCGCCCAGATACCTTTCTGCAATCTCCACCATGTTGTCCCGCAAGATATTATTTTCTATATCTGTTTTGGGCTTGATAATAATATTTACATAATCACCATGACGCCCCACCATACGCTTCTTCATGCTGGAAAGTTTGTCAAGATATTGCTCAATATCCTGAATCTCCTCTGCAGTCAGATTCCTGGATGGCTGAAGACTGGTGATTTCTAGAAAGCCATCGTCACTGTCCATTCGATCTGCCGTCGATATGGACATAATTTCATCCACCTCCGGAAGTTCTTCCAGGGCGCGGCTTGCATCCCACAGAGACGCGAGCAGTTTCTCATCAAAAATCGATTTCCCTGGTAACCCAAACGCAATAAAACCCATATCGGTACTACCAAACTCATCCCTCACTTTTTCCCAGGTAACACGGGCTTCGGTGGTTTGAGGAAGCATTTTCATCACATCTTCATCAAAAACAAAATGGGGCAGGTTTTCCGCGAAACGATCATAAGATGAGGGGAATACCCAGGCTGCCGTCTCATCAGGTAAAACCCATTCTCCCACCCATTTAAAAACCAAGAGGAGGTTGCCACTCAAGCCCGTAATGAGAACCAGAGATAAAAGTACCATTACCCGGATGGTCCGTTTGGAATTCTTCATACTCTGCCTGATAAACCAACTGCGAAACGGGTGATCGAAAGATTCTGTTCTAGGGTTGTTCATAATATTTCATTAAGGCTTCCTTCCAATGATGAAAAAATTCTCGGAAGCTATTTCCAATTTAAGGTCTTTTCACACTTTAGCTAAATGTTGATCAGCCTTCAGTCGGTAAATCATAAATGCCAATCAATTATTCACCTGTTATCAAAATGGCTGACAGTTTGTATTTTCACAAACATCTTTTAATCAAAAGTGAGCGGTAAAATAAAATCAAAAACCTGGATAATTTATTTTTCGGCTGTAGTCAATATTTTAGGGGCCGAAACGGGTAAGAATGATGCCATGATCCAATACAATCTATCTATGCCTGAACCTCACACTCATTACTATGAAGTGGAAATGACAGTAACCGGCAACACTAAAAAAACTGTTCAGCTGAAAATGCCTGTTTGGACACCTGGATCTTACCTGGTGCGGGAATTTGCCCGCCACATCCCCAGGGTACGCGCATATGCTGGAACACAACAACTGAATGTGGAAAAGATAGACAAAAACACCTGGGAGGTGAAGACAGGCTACTACAAAGAGTTTAGCATCATGTATCGTATATATGCTTATGATCAGTCAGTAAGGACAAGTTATCTGAGTGACTCCAGAGGTTATTTAAACGGGACATCTGTTTTCCTTTATGTGGTCGGTCGTGAAAAGGAGCATGGAGAAGTAAAGGTGACACCCTTCCGGGGTTGGCGGAAAATCTCCACTGGGCTTCCCAAAGTGAAGGGTAAGCGAAATACATTTGCGTTTCCTGATTACGACGTATTGGCTGATTCACCTTTCCTCATTGGTAATCATGATGTGCTCACTTTTAAAGTGAAAGGGATACCTCACGAAATTGCTCTTTACGGGCAAGGTAATGTGGATAAAGATCGGCTGAAAGATGATTTCAATAAAATTGTTAATGCTACTGTAGAAATCTTCGGAAAACTTCCATATGATGGCTACGTTTTCTTCATCCTCATGCTGGACGGCCTGGGGGGCGGTCTTGAACACCTCAACTCCACCACCATTCAGGCAGATAGGTGGATTTTCTCAAATAATAATCGTTACCAGCGTTTTCTCTCCACGGTAGCCCACGAATATTTTCACACATGGAACGTGAAGCGCATTCGCCCCATAGCTCTTGGCCCATTCGATTACGACAATGAAAATTACACTGCAGACCTTTGGATCGCAGAAGGGATAACTAGCTATTACGACAATCTCTTGCTATTGAGATCAGGCATAGTTGACGTTGAAGGCTATTTCAAGTTTGTTGGTCGGGATATCAGGAGTGTAGAAACAGCACCTGGGAGACTGGTCCAATCCGCCGTGGAATCCAGTTTCGATACCTGGATAAAAAATTACCGACGCAATGAAGAATCCCACAATGTGATGATCTCTTACTATTCCAAAGGGGCTGTTACCGGGCTAATACTTGATCTTGCCATCAATACCAATACCAATGGGAAAAATTCTCTGGATCAGGTTTTTCAAGAACTCAACAGGCGGTACGAAAATGATCCGTCTAAAGGCTTTACCTCAAAGGAATTCAGGACTATTTGCGAAAATGTGGCCGACCGAAAATTGGATGATGTTTGGCAATATGTAGATACAACCAAAGAAGTGGACTATAATTCAACACTTGAAACAGTGGGATGTATCCTTGAACGCAAATACGGAGAAGGAGTGACAGATTCAACTTCTTTCTATGGATTTGAGACGAGTGGGGAAAGAAACCCCATTGTAAGCAAAGTCTACGCCGGCACTCCATCTTATACAGGCGGTCTCAATGTGAATGATGAAATTGTGGCTGTAAACGGTACAAGAGTGTCAGCGAAAACACTCACTGATCGCCTCAAAGACATATCAATAGGCAATAAGGCCGAGCTTCTTATATCCCGGGAAGGGCTAATGCAAACAATCACAATGATTGCATCGGGACCGCCTCACGATAGCTTTGTCATCAAAAAGATTGAAACACCCAGTGATGATCAGAAACAACTTTTCGAGGGATGGCTCGGCACGCCGTGGGAGGAATAGAGAACAGTCTCTTTGAACCCGTTGTCGTTCTCGCCAATGGTGAACCTCCCTCTCATCACCATCCCTTATCCATACTCAATAACGCCGGCACACTGATTTGCGCCGATGGCGCCGCCACGGCCGCAGTGAACCTGGGCCGAACCCCAGATGTTGTCATCGGGGATATGGATTCCATGGATGAAGCTCATATTCCACCTGAAAGTGAAATGATTGCCATGACCAGTCAACTCAACACTGACCTGGAGAAAGTGCTGGACTGGTGTGTAGGGAAAAACGTCTCTTCTGCCACACTCCTTGGTCTTTCCGGGATGAGGGAAGATCACATGATGGCGAACTTTGCTACCTTGGCAGACTACAGCAACAGGTTGAAACTGATAGCCGTCACCGATTACGGTACCATCCATCATGTAACAGGAGATGAGAGTTTTGATTGCGAGCCGGGAGCCACTGTCTCTCTCATTGCGGCATCGGAAAAGCCGGTTGTGTCCACTAATGGTTTGATATACCCTCTCATCAGTGAACAGCTGAAAACCAGCGGTCACGGCATCAGCAATCAGGTGGAGAACGGACAGTTGTCCCTGGAGGTGTCAGGCGGCACTCTTTTCCTCTTCATCGGCCACATCGATTGAATCCTTCCCTACATCCCATCGACATCGCTATCATTTTGCTCTACGGGACGGCAGTGCTGGCGCTGGGTCTTTTCAAGAATAGGAAGAAAGCAGGCAATTCACACTACCTTCTGGCCGGCCGGCGGATAACGCTCATCCCCTTCACCGCATCAGTGGTGGCCACATGGTATGGTGGTATACTGGGCGTGGGGGAATTCACCTATCTTCACGGTATTTCAAACTGGGTTGTTCTAGGACTGCCCTATTATATCTTTGCACTCCTCTTTGCCCTTTTTCTGGCGGAAAGAATCAGAGAAGACCATTTTGCCACCATACCCGACAGACTCCGCCAATACTACGGTGAAACAGCCGGCCTTATTGGTGCGGGGCTCATAACGATATTGACCACACCAGCGCCGTACATCCTAAGTTGCGCGCTCCTCCTAACCTATCTCTTTGATATCTCCCTGTTCCCCGCTCTTCTCCTGGCTACAGGAATTAGTCTAATCTATGTTTACAATGGCGGCTTCCGATCGGTGGTAAGAACGGATGTTCTCCAGTTTGGGCTCATGTTTACCGGATTCGCTTTGCTTGTCTTCATCTGTTTTCAGAATTATGGTGGCTTTCAGGCACTACGGGAAGGTCTACCTGAATTGCACCTCACATGGCACGGAGGCAAATCGAAACAGTACATTCTCGTCTGGTTTTTTATCGCACTTTGGACATTCGTGGATCCCGGCTTCTACCAGCGGTGCGCGGCGGCTGAATCTCCGGTCATTGCAAAAAAAGGAATTCTCGTCTCTATTGGGTTTTGGGTGGTATTCGATTTTCTTACTGTCTCAGCTGGGCTCTACAGCCGCTTACTTTTACCTGAAGGATCAGAGGCCGCCTTGGCATTGCCCGCCCTGGGCTTGACTGTCCTTCCGCCCGTTATAAAAGGCCTCTTTTTTGCGGGACTGCTGGCCACTATCATGTCCACTATCGACTCTTTCGGTTTCATCAGCGCTATAACCTTTGGAAGGGATATCCTTTGGCGGCTGAAAAGGTCAGGGAATGAAGTAGCGTGGGTTAAACTGGGACTTCCCTTTACTGCGGCTTTTTCTCTGCTGTTAGCTTGGCTCTTACCATCAGTGATAGAGTTGTGGTATTCTCTCGGGAGCGTGGTAATACCAGGGCTTCTTATCCCTTTTCTTACAACCTTTTGGCAAAAGAAACCGATCCCAGCCGTTCCGGCAATGATGATATTCTCAACCGCTCTAAATTTGGCGTGGTTTCTTTTTTGGTTTAAGGAGAGTAAATACCCCTTGGATATTGAGCCATTTTATCCGGGGCTCATTTTATCTATTCTTTGGCTGCTAACTGCCGGAAAGTTTCCTAAATCAGCTAGGTTAAGCTGAAGCCTCCATCTCCTGATTATAGTCGCCAGTGGTGGCGGCGCCGTTGCACTTGGCGCGATGGAGAAATGCTGCTTTGGCACCTTCAATATTGGCCGGGTCTCCTCCCCACGCCTTCAAGGCTGGCTGCTGCAGAGCACGGCCGTAGGAAAAACTGAGCTTCCACGGCTTCTCTGCATCGAGACGATTCATGGCGCTAAGGTGTTCGGTTGCAAGGATATCGCTCTGTCCCCCTGAGAGAAAACAGATTCCCGGTACCGCCGCCGGAACAAATCGCTGAAAGCAGGAAACTGTGGCCTCCACCACCTCGTCAACAGATGCCTGCTCTGAACATTCATAGCCCGAGAGAACCATATTTGGTTTCAGGATGATTCCCTCCAGATAGACATCCATACGAAAAAGCGCCTCAAAAACAGAACTAAGTACTTCTGAAGTTACCTCGAAACTAGCCTCCATGTTGTGCTCGCCATCCATGAGCACTTCCGGTTCTACGATGGGAACAATGTCTGCTTCCTGGCAGAGTGCCGCATATTGGGCTAGAGCGTGAGCATTGGCATCGATGCAGGCAAATGAGGGTGCATCTTCAGTGATGGTAATGACCGCGCGCCACTTGGCAAACCTTGCACCTAGTTCGTAGTACTCCTTCAGTCGGTCCCGTAAACCGTCCAATCCTTCAGTCACTTTCTCACCCTCAAAGCCTGCCAGTTCCTTGGCACCTTTGTCCACCTTGATACCGGGAATTACACCAAGACCTGAAAGGTGTTTCGGAAAAGGGACATCTCTGTCAACAGTGGATTGGCGGAGAGTCTCATCAAACATGATGACACCGCTAATGTAATCCTCCATTCCTTCAGTGGTGAAGAGCATATCACGGTAAATAAGACGATTTTCTTCCGTTGATTCTGCATTAATCTGATCAAACCTTTTGCCGATGGTTGGTGTACTCTCATCCGCCGCAAGAATGCCCCTCCCCGGTGCTACCATAGCTTTTGCCGTGGATTCTAACTGTTCAAGATTCATGGTACTTAATACTCCTTCTTTCCTTAGGCCTGCCCTGTGTCAGCAAGCATTGCATTAAACCAATCCGCCGTCACATCAAAAGATTTCCCACCTTTGATTCGATCGAAGTCAATGAGACTCAATTCCCCGTCCCTGTCCATGTCAAGTCCAACCACACCGTTGTCACCATTCAGTGCTGATTCGGAGGCCATAGAAGCACTTCTCTTGATCAGCGCTAAATCCTCCTCATTTGGTGCGGCGGATCGGGCAAAATAACCGCTTTTTTGAACAAGAATCTTGTCAGCTTTAAGACGTTCTCCAAACATCTCTGCAAACAATATTCCTGGATTGATGAGATCAAGATTCACATGACCAAAAGCGTCTATGTCAACCATCTCTCCCTTCGCCTCTTTTTCTCTGACAATTGTCTCTACTCCAGCCCCTTCACTGAGAAAAATGTTGACCCCATCTTTTTCATCCATTCTATTAATCAAACGTTCACACTCGGCTGAAAAATCTATGTCTATCTCAGGGACGTAAACCGCATCCACATCCCACCGGTTTTTGGAGATAAGTATTTCAGGGAGGAATGTTTTTTGTTTCAACCGTTTACGGTAGGCGCGGGCCGTTGCAGCGGTTAGCCATCCGCAGTGACGGCCCATTACTTCATGAATAATGAGCTGTCTGCGGCTTGTGGTGTTTTCGTTGGCTATGTTCTCAAAAAATACAGCTCCCTGTTCCGCAGCCGTTGCAGCACCCAAGGTTTGCACAATAGGATAAACATCGTTGTCTACCGTCTTTGGTAAACCCACCACAGTGAGCTCAGCACCCATCTCTTGAAAAATACCAACAAGACTCGCCGCCATGATGTTGGTGTCGTCGCCGCCAATAGTGTGAAGAATGGAAACACCGTCTTCCATTAACTGCTTAGCCGCGACCTGTAAAGGATCCTCTCCTTCTTTGACAAAACCGCGTTTGATGCAATCTTCGACATTCGTGAGCTTCACACGGCTATTTCCTATCGGGCTACCCCCGAAGGACAATAGCAGATCAGCTTTCTCTTGGACGTCTTTAGTGATCTCAATTGACTTACCAACCAACAGGCCTCTGTAACCGTGGAGGTAGCCTATCATGTCACAATCCTGCACTTTGTGGTTATATTCCATCATAAGTGCACCAATAGATGCAGAAAGACAAGGCGCTATACCACCTGCTGTAAGAAAAGCGATTTTCGGTGTTTTCTCTTGACTCATACCAGAGCTAAAAATTAACGTGATTGTCACACTGATAAAAGGTGCATTAATAGAGAAAATTCAGTTAGATAAACTTCTTCACTGGATAATAACCTTTTAAATACCTACTTTTCAATTAACTCAATAACAAAAGGATAGGGAGATTAGAGAATGTCTGATGTGAAGGTGAACAATTTCAAAGCGTGTTGTGATCAGTTTGATAGAGCGGCCGATAAACTGGGACTGGAAGAAAACCTTGCAAATTCACTCATGATGCCCGATCGGGAACTTGCCGTAGAGGTCCCGCTCAAGAGAGACGACGGCTCGCTGGCAATTTTCAAAGGTTTTCGTATTCAACACAATAATGCCCGTGGTCCTTTCAAGGGGGGAATCCGCTATCATCAGGAAGTTGATTTGGACGAGGTTCGGGCCCTGGCCGCTCTCATGACCTACAAGACCGCCGTTGTGGATATCCCTTACGGCGGCGGAAAAGGTGGCATTACTATAGATCCTAGAGAGTTTTCCAAACGGGAACTAGAACAGCTGTCTCGGCGGTTTTTCCGCAGGATCAGCCCCATCATAGGAGTAAACAAGGATATTCCCGCTCCGGACGTTAACACCAACGCCCAGATCATGGCGTGGTTCATGGATGAATACAGTCAAAATCACGGCTACAGCCCGGGGATTGTTACCGGAAAACCCATCGATCTGGGAGGCTCTCTCGGCAGGGAATCCGCCACAGGCCGCGGCGTCTTTTTCACCATTCGTGAAACTGCGGTGGAGTTTGATATGGATCTTTCAGAAGCGACAGCTGTGATCCAGGGATTTGGCAATGTCGGTTCCTTTACTGCCAAATTCCTCCACGAAGCCGGCTGCAAAGTGATTGCTGTCAGTGATGTCACTGGCGGACTTCACGACCCCAGCGGACTTGACATCACTGCGCTGGCAGACTATGTAAAGGAAAATCGAGTCATTGAAGGATTCGATCAAGGCAAAACACTCTCCAATGAGGACCTTCTCACTACTGAATGTGATTTTCTAGTCCCGGCGGCCCTAGGGGGTGTAATTCATAAAATGAACGCTGAAAGCCTCAACTGCGGTTTTGTCATTGAGGCGGCCAACGGCCCCACCACACCTCCCGGTGATGAGATTCTATTTAAGAAAAAGATACCAGTTATCCCGGATATTCTAACCAATGCCGGCGGTGTTACCGTGTCATATTTCGAGTGGGTGCAGAACCTGCAGCAATTCAGATGGGAAGAAGATGAAGTGAACTCCAAACTGGAGAATAAGATGGTGTCGGCCTACAGTGAAGTAAACTCACTCCGCAAAGATAAGGAGGTCTCCTTCAGGACGGCGGCTTTTATGGTTGCGATTGAACGGGTGGCTAGATCGGTAGAACTTAGAGGCTTCTAGCTCCCACCCTTATAATCTCTCAGGGTCACGCCGGTGTAAATCTGTCTGGGCCGGTAGATCCTCCACTTGGGATCTTCTCTTAACTCTTTCCATTGGGCTATCCACCCCGGAAGCCGCCCCAGTGCAAACATAACCGTAAACATTGATGTAGGAACGCCAATGGCCCTGTATATGATGCCTGAGTAAAAGTCCACATTGGGATACAACTTTCTCTCAAGAAAGAACTCATCTTTCAACGCCACCTCTTCCAATTCCTTGGCAATTTCTAAAAGTGGATCATCAACACCCAGTTTTTTCAAAACTCTGTCCGCTGACGCTTTCAGTATCTTTGCCCGCGGATCAAAATTTTTGTAAACCCGGTGACCGAATCCGAACAGCCTAAAGTCAGAATCCCGGTCCTTTGCCATCTCAACATATTTTTTGTAATTGCCATCATCATCATGTATCATTTGTAACATTTCGATGACCTTCTGATTCGCCCCGCCATGCAACCGGCCTGACAGTGCTGCAATTCCGGCAGCGATCGAAATAAACAGGTTGGCACCACTGGATCCGACCATTCTAACCGTAGAAGTTGAGCAGTTTTGTTCATGATCAGCGTGTAAAATCAACAATAGACGTAAAGCGTCTACAAGAACTGGATCTGGCAGATAAGACTCTGATGGTACTGCAAACATTATGTAGAGGAAGTTTTCCTCAAAAGTCAAATCATTCCGGGGATAGATGAACGGTTGACCGGTCGATTTCTTGTAGGAAAAAGCTGCCAAGGTCTTCATCTTGGACAGTAGGCGAATAATATTGAGGTTAAGATCGTGATTCTCCCCCTGTGGATAGAAAGTTGAGAGTGCCGACACTGTCGATGCCAGAACCCCCATGGGATGAGCATTCATGGGGTAACCATCAAAAAATCGTTTGAAGTCTTCATGGATCATAGTGTGGTGAGTAATAGCATCAATAAACTGATTAGCTTCACTCTCAGAGGGTAGTTTTCCGTAAATCAGCAGATAGCAGACCTCAAGGAAGGTAGAATTCTCCGCAAGCTGTTCTATGGGAAAACCGCGATAACGAAGGATTCCCTTCTCACCATCAATAAATGTGATATCGCTGGAGCAAGATCCCGTGTTAACATAACCTGGATCATAAGTGATGTAGCCTGTCTCCTTGCGGAGATGCGTAACATCTACGGCCTTCTCTCCCTCAGATCCTTCAATGATCGGGAGTTCAACAGCTTTACCATCTAATTGTATTTTTACTGAAGACATCTGTCTCTAACCTAAAAGAAACGGTGACCTCATCACCTCAATTGTTCTATTGTTACGGCAATGATAATTTAGAGTTTCCACTCCTAATCGAAAAGGTGTGATGTTGACAATTTTCCCTAAATTCACCTGCATGAAGCAACTTAATAAGGCCATTCCGCTGGTTCTCTTGCTTCACACGGCTGCGGTCTCGGCAGCTGATATTTCATCTCTAGTTTTTTTTGATCTGAACGGTTCAACCCAAAAAGCCATCAATCCCGCATTCAGGGTAGGACGTGCTTACCTTGATTTAAGAGAGAAGTTGACAGACAATATTTCATTCCGCTTGACCACCGATGCACAATCATCTATTGATGGGAAAATAGAGGTATTTTTGAAATATGCCTTTGTGTCGTGGCAAACAAGATTTGGTGAGTTCATGGTGGGCTCCCAACCTACAAACTATTTTGGCCCGTTAAAGCAGACATGGGGCCTACGATTTATAGAAAAATTCCCGGGGAACCTCCACGGATTCGATGACACGGCTGATCTTGGTATTTCACTTCAGCGAGTCGTTGGATCTGATTTACTGTTTCACGCCGCTGTTTTCAACGGTTCGGGATTCAAGAAACCTGAAAATGATGCTTATAAAAGAATGTCTCTCCTTGTGAGTAAAGGGGAACAGAATCTTTCCCGAAATACCGGCCATAACTTTGGATTATTGGGATCTGTTGAGCCTTATGGTGACTGGAAAGATAATGTCTATCTGAAATATAGGTATGGTGGATTTGTAGGCTATGCCAATTCACGGCTGCGTGCTGGCTTTGACCTGCAAATCGAGCAAGACGCCGGTCTCAATCATCAAGAACGGATACTGGCTCTTTACGCCTCACTGAAGAGAACAGAACAACTCACACTTTTTGGCCGAATTGATATTTACGATTCTTCAGTAGATCATCCGGATATGCGGGAACATTTTGTCCTGATGGGAATGACCTACAGCCCGGCCGCTAACTTCCAGATTGCACCAAATATTAAGTACACTTTTTTCGGAACGGATTTGCTGGAACCGTACTGGCAGGGCAGGCTCAGTTTCTATTTCAGATTCTAGCGTTGATCTTTAAATAAGTCTGAAGTCGCAAGTTCTGCGGCTTTATCAAGATCTTCCAAGAAGTCAATTTCTATACAAGGCAGATCAGAAACATCAACATAGTGAACTTCGGTTTCAGCTAAAAGCGGATCAACAGCAGCCTCAAAGTAGTCGGCCTTGCCTCCCGCCTCAATGAGCTGTGAAAGTGAATCCGAAAACTGACTGTTAAATGCCTCGGAAAGTTTTGCTACACCGATGAATTCACCCAATGAATTTTCTTCAATCAGCTCCTTCCCAATGGCCACTATGCGCTGATCGGCACCTTCAATTACCTTTACTTCCTCCTTACCGCACTGTTTTGCTTCTACGGCCAGAACATTATTCCTCTCATCATTGAGGACCCTCTGAAGCAGCTTAACTGGATAAAGAACATCCCCATTCATGAGCAAACATTCGCCATGACGGAGCACATCTTCACACAAATGGAGAGAATAGGAGGTGTTTGTTTCGAAAAAATGCGGATTATAGACAAAGTTGAACTCGAATTCATTGAAACTGGTTTTCAAGTAATCTATAATCATACCCTTGTAATATCCGACCACAACTGTGGCTTCATAAATCCCAACTTGCTCTAGTGCTTTTATCTGGTAATCAATGATCGGTTGACCGGCTACTTCCAGAAGACACTTCGGCTTGTCGAAGGTGAGAGGATAAAGTCGTCGGGCAACGCCGGCTGCAAGAATGATTGCTCTCATAAGGGGACGAAACTACGAGGGCTTTGAGAAACAGTTAACTTTTTTCTGATCCTGACACAACTGAATACGCCTCCCACACCTTCCCTGGATCCACAGCAGTAAGACAAAGAAGTGGCTCATCACTATTGTGACACTGATTCTTTCTACAAGGGCTGCAGTGAACACCTTGAAAAATGATTTCATTACATCTTCCCAATGGTGCCGTGATTTCAGGATCTCCAGCCCCAAAAAGTGAAACAGTTGGCACTCCAAGATTCACTGAAACATGGCCCAACCCTGAATCGGACGCTATCACGCCGCAGCACTGAGAAATGAGTGCAATACTCTCTCGAAGAGAGATTTTACCGCAAACAGACTGCAAGGCTCCATTTGCAAAATGTTCCGTTAGTTCAGTTGCCATAGGAATGTCCCTTTTTCCCCCAATGAGTATGACAGCTACACCACCGTTCAAGGCAAATTCAATGATTCCTTTCCACAGCGTGAACGGTGGTTGTCTTGAGGAAGCCAAACTGCCCGGAAAAACGGCCAATGGAGAAGCCATGTTGAGTGATTGAAAAAGGACTTTTGCAGATGCCACTTCATTATCAGTAACAACGATTGAAGCGGTCAATTCAGCAGTTGTATCATACCCTTTCAATAAGTTGAGGTATCGTTTGGATCGATGCATTTTTTCGGATGGCGAAGTAATAACCTCTGTTAAGAGCGGTGAGCGCCCCTGACCGGTATAGCCGATTCTTTCTTTAGCAGCGGAGAACCAGCCTATGTATGCAGATCTCCAAGATCTTGAAAGAAGATAGAGGCGATCAAATTCCTTTGGTCTCAACTGACGTCCGATTTTACTAGCACCTACTATCCCTTTATCTTCATCAAAACCAATTCTGAACAAATCATTGATGAATGGACTGTTTATCACTACAGGGGCAACCCATTCCCGCGCTATAGCAACAATATGGTCATTTTCGTGAGCATCCCGACAATGTGCAAGGAACGGAAGGGCCATGACCGCATCTCCCACCCAGTTAGGTATGTAGACACCGATATTCATCTTTCTCCTACATCCAATTTTTCTATTATTGCATCTACAAGACGAGCCGACGCCTTACCATCTGTACGGTACAGGTAGCGCTCAGCAGCCTTTAGCCTCACCACAGACATGCTGTTTGGATTTTTCAGTGTTTCACTTACCATCGCCGCCAACTCTTGTGGGTGATCAAGGCGGTAGGTAAAATCGATTTCCGAGGACCGCACCAGATCGAGCCGCTTACGCAAACGGGATTTCAGAATTCGGTGCTTCAGTCGTGGTTTGTAGAAGGTCGTCTGAATAATGGGCCGGTTCAAGGCCAGGTATTCAAAGAGTGTCGAAGAGATATCAGACAGCAGTACGTCCGAAACCGAATAGTAGGGGACAATATTGTAATCTTCCCGGGTAACAAGATAAATCCCTTGCCCGGTAATCTGTTTGGCCTGTTCACTGTGATGCCTGTAACGATGCTGGCTCCAACTGAAACCGTGCAACTTGATGATGACATTCACCTCCTGAGCCAGCCCTGGTAGCTTAGGTAACATCTGTTCCACCGATGAGGGGTAGAATGTTGGCGCATAAAGAAGTGTTGGGCGTTGTGGAGAAAGGTTAAGAGTGTCGAGGAGTTCAGTTTTTTTTTGTGAGTTCATCACAGCCAGAGGATCATTCTTAGTGTAACCAGTGAGGACAAGATTTGCCTCTCCCCTTCTGGTTAATTCATCGTACCTCTCCTGGCTCTCAACGGCTCTGATATTGATCCTTGGTGAATTGTCCCTGTAGTAACTCTCCTTCAATCCAATGCCATGATAAACCATCACCGCCACTGTATTGTCACTCACCACTTTCTCCAGCATACCGGGGATACCAACAATAACCACATCAAACTTTCTGCTTCTGAGTTCTGTTTGTCGCGTCGCTTCATTATTACCATCGATAAATTCTATTCCAAGTGTTTCAACCTCCTCACTAAAATGACGGCGTTCAGGATCGTTAATTGTGTGCGATATAGACGCTGACAGAGCATAACCGCCCCTTCGTTGGAACTCCTCAATGATCGGCAGAAAATTGGGGAGGTAATAAAGGTGGTGGCATTCAAATAGAATG